>NZ_JBUZPJ010000008.1:0-223622 GCF_055406205.1 Pseudomonas sp. E315
CGCAGCAAAACGGTGCACCCGGCCGAGGGCCATGAAGGTCAGGCACCGGTGCTGCGCACTAGGTATCGTTATGTGGAACTGCCGCCACTGATCAATAGCCTCGAAAAGGGCTTCTTAGCGGTGGGTAACGAAGACCTGATACAGATCGCGGATGTCACAGAGATCACGTTGCAGAACACCCGCCGCCACTATCTCGACATGCCAGACAAACCCCTCCTGCACGGTCGCCCCGATCGCCAGGAAGAGACCCTCTATGACAAGAACGGCAAAGGGAAAACCACCTCCATCAGTTGGCGCTATAGCCAGGTCGATGGAGAAATGGGGGCCAGAACGCTGCACCAGACAGTCGAAACCCTGACCGGTTACAATGGCAGCCAACAGATCACAACGTCACAGGCCTCCCGCTTCAACGGCGAAACCGTGATGCAGGAGGATGTCAATGGCGTCAAAACCGCCTACCGGTACGACGTCCTGGGCCGGTTGCTGGAAGAACGCGTGGCCCTGGGCACACCGGTCGAAGCCTCTCGTCACTTCACCTATCGCCTAACGTCGGCGGGCGGTCAACAAGCCGAGCAAGTGCTGACCGATGTCAAGGGTGTTAATACCCGGACCCTGTTCGATGGAGGCAACCGGGTTATTGAAGAACAGCGTCAGCGGCTGGACAGCAAAACCGGTGAGCTTGCCTGGCGCCAGACCTACACCGCCCTGCATGACGCCCTGGGGCGTAAGACCAGCGAAACCGCCTGTGATTGGCTGAACGATGCACCCTTGCCCTTGACCAGCCACTTAGACTATGACGATTGGGGCGAGGTGTGCCGAACCACCGCTCCAGATGGAGTGGCCCAGATCAGCGAGCGGTGGTTCGACGATAACCGCCTGATCATTCGCACCTGGCAGGAGCACGTCGAACGGCCCGATGTGCGTACACATAGCAGCGAGACCCATTACAACCATTTTGAAAAAACCGACAAGGTCCGGCGTCTGGATGCCCAAGACGATATGGCGGGCAGCCGGGACTACGTCTACGACGGCTATGGCAACTGCGTGCGCGAGGTCGAAACACTGAGGAACCCACAGGGCGACGCGCTGCCGAACTTGCAGCGCATCACCCAATACGAGTACGACGTCTGGGGCCGCATGCTGCGTACCGTGTTGCCGAACGAAGACCGTGTCGAGCGCACCTTTGCCGACTACAGCATCAGTGAGTTACCCACCCTTTTGCAGGTCACTCCCAGTAACACTGCGTACCCCGTGGTAGTGTCCGGCACACAGCAATTTGACGATCTAGAGCGCCTGACCGAGCGCAAGGTTGGTCCGCGCAGCGAGTTCTATCGCTACGAGGGTGGGCAGATGCAGCCTCACCAGCGGATCACCCCCGGCAATCAGACGCTGACCTATCGCTACAACCTGCAACTGACCCAGCAGCCGACGGAAATCACGGCGGCCGAAGGCCCCGAGTCCAGCTATGTGTATGATCCGTTGAGCGCCGCCATCACCCAGGCCATCAACGATCAGGGTCAACGCGACTATGCGTACACACTGGAAGGCCACCTGGCCTCGGAGCGTTGGCGCGACAGCAACGGCGCCGATCAACAGACGCTTCACCACACCTCATTACAAGGCAGACAACTGCGCCGCGAAGACCAAGGTGCCACACCGACGCAGTACCAGTACGACACCGCGGGCAGACTGGTCCATGTCAGCCAAGGTGATCTTCAAGCTGAGTTCGTCTACAACCTCGATGGTCTTCTCGAACGCAGCACTAGCAGCGACCTGGACAGCAATCAGCGCTTGGTTACCGAGCTTGAATACGATGAACACGGCCGCGAAATCAAGCGAACCCTGCAGGTAGGAGATGAAGCGGCCAGAGTATTGACCCAGGTCTGGCAGGACGACGATCAATTGCGCAGCCGCCGCCTGGAAAAAGCCGGTCAAACGCTACTGGAGGAGCACTTCGAGTACGACGTACGCAACCGCCTGACCCGACACACCTGCGCCGGTGAAGCGTTGCCGACCGATGGTTATGGCAATGCCATTACCGAGCAGGTGTTTCGCTTCGACGCCTTGGACAACATCGAACGCTGCAACAGCCGTTTTGCCGATGGCAGCAGTGACAACGCGCGCTTCACCTATGACGTGAATGACAGCTGCCAATTGAGAGAAGTCAGCCACAGTCATGCGGCGTATCCCTCGCTGCAAACCTTTGACTATGACGCCGATGGACATCAGCTCAATGATGAACAAGGTCGGCTGCTGCGCTATGACTCCCTGGGTCGTCTGCTGGAGGTGCGCAGCGCCGACGATGCGACTTCCCTGATCAACTACCGCTATGACGGCCATGATCACCTCGTTGGGGTGCGCCACGGCAGCGACCCGCAAGCCCTGCGTTTCTATCAGGGTTACCAGCTCAGCTACACCTTGCAGGACGACCTGCTGACCCAGTTTCTGTACGACGGCGATCGTCCACTGGGCCAGCAGATACCGAACACCTCTCTTCAAGGCATGCTGTTGCTGACCGATGCCGCCAACAACGTAATCGGCGAAAGCCGCGCCGACGGGCTGCATGAAACCACCTACAGCGCCTATGGCGAGCGCCGCGAAGACAACGGCCTGAAGGGGCTACTGGCATTTACCGGAGAAGTGCGAGAGGCCGTCATTGGCTGGTACCTACTGGGTCGTGGTTACCGCGCTTACAACCCGGGGCTAATGCGTTTCCACAGCCCTGACTCACTCAGTCCGTTCGGCGCCGGTGGCCTGAACCCGTACGGTTATTGCCGGGGGAACCCGATCGTTTGGCGCGACCCCAGCGGACATCGTGCCCAGCCCGTTACTCCGAATCGGGATCCTGATCCGGGTTTTATCGATCCGATCGAGCAGCCCAAGAATCCCGGCATAAGCATAGGTCAATGGATCGGTTTGGGCCTGGCGGCATTGTTTCTGGTGGCGTCTGCGGTGGTGATGCCCTGGACAGCACCGGCGACCATAGGTGTGTCCGTCACTTATGTGGTCGGCGTTGTCGGGATCGGCCTTCAGGCAGCAGGTTTGGGGATGCAAATTTATGGCACGATCAAGCAAGACGAAACCTGGGCCTCTATTGGTGGTGGAGTGGGCGCAGTCGGCGGGTTGCTTGCGGGTTACGGGATATATGCGGCGAGGGCCGCTGTGGCTGCGGCCAAAGCAGCAGCTCAAGCAACAACTCAAGCAGCTATGACCAACGCAATTGAAACTGGCTTTCAGAGTATAGCGGGCATGGCTAACCGCGTGGGCGGGGCTGGAGCTGCTGGGCCTCAAGGGATCCCAGGAATCCAAGGACCTCCAGGGATCCCAGGAATCCAAGGACCTCCAGGGATCCCAGGAATCCAAGGAATCCAAGGACCTCCAGGGCTCTCAGGATCTGTTGTACGTCAAGGCCCTCTAGGAGAAATAGCTCATAAAACTATAGCTCCTGCGGTTGGCAAAACATCGAACCTTGGGGCGAATATTAGTACACCCCCCGCTCCTACGCCGCCACGACCTGCAACTGGTGGTTGGTCAACGGGGCCTTCCGGCGTGCTGGTAGAAAAAAACGTTTACAACGCGGCGATATATAAATCCGGACTATCCAAGCTTTAGCTACCATCCTCGTGACTCCCGCAGTTTATGCTGCGGGAGTTTTTTCATCCGCCCATTCCCACGGCCCAAACATTCAACCTCCGAACTCTGTGGCCGATTCCATCACATCCTACATTCCTGTCTGACCTCGCCCCGTAACCTCCCCGTCGCACCTCAGCGCCAGCGTGTTTCTCGTAACGCTCGTGCCGCCTGCACACGCTTAACCCAATTTAGAACCCGGCCCACCGCCAGCCCGGCCTGCTTGATATCGGCTCTCGTGTCGCTTATCGGCCACGGTCTCTTGTCGCCAGGAAAATACCCATGAATCATCTTTGGGGGCGCCGACAGTTGCCGTCGCACCTGCGCCTTGCCCGTCTGTTCACTCTCGGAGGCAGCGGTTTGTTGATGGCCGCGATCAAACTCGCACTGGCCAGCGAACCTCTCCAATTCAAGTCTGGCTTTAGCGTTAGAGCCCTGGCCTTGAGTGGCCTCAGGCGCGACAGCCTGGCCGAACCCGAGCGCTTGCAGCAAGCTTGCGTAGACCTTTGGAGCATTGGTACCCGGCGCCCAGGCTAGCGTCGACAGTCGTCAGCCGCGGCTGGCGACTTCCATCACCAAACAGATCGCCATGCGCCGTGATGTCGCATGTTATGTCGACGCGGCCCGCTGGGGCCGCGGTATCAACGCAGCCTTCGTCAGCTATCAGGCCTCGATCCAACAGAATTCCGGGCATAGGCGGGACTCGATCAACAACCAGGGCCTGTACATAAACAGCGGCCTGAACCTGGGCCATTGGCGCCTGCGCAGCAACCACTCATTGCACCTGGACGAACATGGCAAACGCTACTGGAGTCGCGCCTATGCCTATGCCTATGCCTACGGTATTCGCCTTGAGGGAAGCAGCAGGTCGCAGCCTATCGAACCACTGCGGGGCTGTTCAGCTTGACCGATGATTCAGATGCTGAAGGAATGGGTATCCAGGTATTGATGGGCGACGGCAGCACGCCGCACTCGGTGACGATGTGTCGATCCTGACTCTGCTGACATCGGGCTCGGCCGTGCTGCCATTGACTGCCCGTTATTATCAAACCGGTACCAATGACGAGATTCGCGCGGCTCAACCAAGGTGGATGCCGACAGAGGCTTCACCCTCACAAACAAACAGCCCCCCCCGGCCCTTACAGCGAAAGAGCCGAAGTTGCTGCGTATGAAACTGTTCAGTCAATCAACGTCAAATACAATGACGGAAAATTGGGGGCGACGAGCGGTGGCCATGTCTGCCCGCCATCGAAACTGACATACACCTTGCCCGTTAAAGGCCCAGGGCGCTGTAGCGAACTCAGAAACGCCTTTGATACCGTCACATCTCCCCCCCGGCCAACACCAAAATTGGTTTCCTGTTGAGTAACCTGACGCCCTCTGATCACGGGAAACTCAACCTCTGCTCCCGAAGCGCCGACTCCCGTCATATTGATTCTGATCCACTGGTCCGTCGTAATTAACACCCATGGAGCCAGTGTTAATACCGCGCCTGTGTCCGGAACACTCCTGAGGCTCAGGTTCCCACCGGAAAGCCCCTGACATTGAACAGTTGGGAAGTGAGTGCTGGCGACGGTCTGTATCTTCAGCGTTCGATTTACGGACGGCCACTCAACCTCCTTGTCGTCGATGACTCTATAAGACACCGGCAGGGTCTTGCCGATATACGCGGCAATAGATTGCATCGGAATTTGATAACGACGCGAACCCGGAGTGATCTCCTGGATGGCTCGGTACTCCCCCACGCTGCCGAGCTCACCCCACTGCACCCAGACCTCTTCTTGCGGATAAATGACCGCTGTATCCGGTATCACCGCAATCGCCCCGGACGTAAACATCAGTGGATCCAGCGTCTGCTGCTCGCCGTTTCCCGAGGCGTTCTCGACGGAAGGCCAAGGTAATACACGCGGGATGGGGATGGCATCGACTTCCAGTTCAACCGCAAGAGAATGCAGGCTCAGGTTACCCGCACGATCCTGCACCCGATACGTCACATAGCGCAAACCATCCCCCCTGTCCCGTATCAACTGACCCCGAATCGTGAGTTCCAAGGGTTCAGAATAGTTTTTATCATCAAGCTCAATGACGCCCCCCTGATTCAAGTCACCTGGGCTGCGTCCCCAAAACCAAGTAATGCGGTCCCAGGGTCTGGGTGTCGTGTAACCGGGGATATCAGCCTCTAGTTGATCTTCGTGCTGATCAAGGTAGTAGGCAGTGAGTTTGCCGGGAGGGAGGATTTCGGAAGGGAAAATCAATTTGCTTTCAGCAGCAAGAACAGGTGCGGTGGTATCGAGTGTAATCACTAGCTCATAGGAATCATCTGACTCATCGTTATAAGCCGTTACCCTGTAACGTAACCGATGCTGTCCGTCATTGCCGCGTAGTAGTCTTCTGGGCAATGTAACAAACCGGTCTGAAACCTCGATAGGTGCACCACTCCAAGAACGCAGATCTACTGATTCGCCGTCAAAGAACAGTTCAACCGACTCTTCACCCAGCGTCGGGTCGGAGTGCGCCCATAGTTCAAACCAAACTTTCAGGTCGTCGTGTGTTTTGGCTTCCGGGAGAAGATTGGGTTCACCGCCTACAACATCGTCAAGCAATCCATCCACATGAGGCTCAGGCAAAAATCTGGGGCTGCCGGAAGACGGCGTGTTTTTTGGCTTGTTCATGAACAAGACTCCTTAGAAAGGAGGGAGGAACAATAGCCGCAGCATTCTCCCTCTTGTTATATGAAAGAACATTAAACCCGCAGTACAGCAGCCCTTCACACCCCGCCGGCTTAAATTATTGAATTACCAGCTATAGCGCACACCCACGTTGGCCCCCCACGGCTGCTCGACCTTGTTGCCGTTGCTATAGTCGAAATCAGCGTGGACCGACACCTTCTCGGTCAGCGTCATGGCCACACCTGCGCCCAGCTCGCCACGGGAGCCTGAAAGGTCATTGTTGAATACGTTATTGTTGACCTTGACTTCGTTGTTGTTGGCGAACTCGTGCGCGTAAGCGGCACGAATATACGGCTGTATCACTTTGCCTTCGCCCAGGTTGAAATTGCGCCCAGCAGTCGCACCGACCTTGGCCAACAATGAGCGCGTGAGGTCGCCTTTGGCGGACAAGGCGTTATCCAAGTCGTAGTCCTTACCCTGAATAACCACACCCGACAGCTGAGTGAAGGGTTCAACAAAATAGTCGTTGGCCAACTTGATGTGACGACCGAACTCCAGGGACGCACCAACGCCGTTGTTGTCATAGCTGCCCTTGGTCTGCTTGCCATCACTGAGCTGCACTTTGGATTCGTTCTGGAAACGGTTGAACTTGAGCACGCCGTCGAAGTAGTAGCCGCTTTCGTCATCCAGCCAGGTGGTGTAGGCACCAAGGTAGTAACTGTTGACTGTGCCAGTGGTGCCGTGGCTTAGGTCCAGATCGGACTTGCTGTACCCCCCCAGCAACCCCACTAGCCACTGGCCATCACCAACCGGCAACGGCGCGTCGGCACCGAAAGACAGACCCTGCTGGGTTTGTCGGTAAGCCACACCGGAACTGGCGCTGACATCGAACTTGTTGCCATAAGCACGCATCCAGCCACCGGCCTTGCCTTCATCCATGCGCACTTCGCCCATGCGGCTGCGCAAGGTACTGAGTTCGCCGTACCAGACGGTCTGTGCAGTATTGAACAACGCCATCACTGATCGGGTGCCCGGGCTGATGACTTTCGCTGAAGTGTTCAGGTACCAATCGTTGTTGCCCTGCTTGATCAGATTGTAGGAGAAGGCACCCAGATCCACCGGGCCATCCTTCAGCAAAAACTCGGCATCGCCAGCGGCGATGTGGACCACCGGGATGGAAGTGGCAGTCCCCGGTTCGGAACCACTGCTGTCGATCGCCACCGTATGATTTCCGCTGGCCGTTCCGGTAACCATCAGGGTGTCGACCTGGCCGGTGGTGAAGTTCGTGTGCATGAAGAACGTGCCGTTGCCCGACAGCTCGCCCACCGACAATTTGTAGAACTCGCCCGGATTGCCGAACTGAATGCCACCGCCGTTCATGACAAGGTTTGCGACCTCGCCATCACCGACCATCACCCACCGGGCGTCGTTATTGACGGCCAGACTCTGAATGTTTTCAAGACGACCTGTCAGTGTCGCGGAGTGGTCAAGAACAACGTCGGCACTGCTGCCAGCCTCCACGACGATATCGCCGAACAGCTGGCTGTTATCGGCCTTGAAATTCGCCGAAGAGCCATTGATGACTTCCAGTAGCGTACCGTTACCACCCACTAGGGTAGAACCGTTGTTGACTACGATGTTCACACGTTCGGTGTTGGTCTGAGTCTGGCCGTCGACGATGATCGCCGAGCCGCTCAACCCTTCGACGTGCGAGTTATTCAGGATCAACGCGTTGTCGGCAGACAGGTTGAGGTCGGCGAACAGACTCACACCGTTGAGCCCCCCCACGATAGTGCTGTCAGTGGCGGAAATCTTTCCGCCGAAGCTGCGGATACCGATGCCATCAGCGTTGCTACCGGTGACTTTGGAGCCTGCTTCGAGTGTCAATTGGCTTTTGGCACTGAGGCTCGCCCCAATCTGACCCCCGATGATCTCGCTGTCACTGACCCGCGCAGTGGATCCACCGTTGACCGTTTGTGCCAGACGCAAGCCGGTGCGGCTGCTGACAATTGTGCTTTTATTGGCAATGGTCATTTCACTGGCAGACAGATCGACTCCGTAAATGGTGCCTTGAGCGTTGACCCGAGTGCTGTTGAGCACGACATTCGAACCCGTGGCCGCACGGATCTGGTTGGTAGTGGCGCCGTTGGCCGTCAGTTTACTTGCGTTCTCTACTAGGTAATCGTCCAGCGTGGTGGAGGCATCGATGGTCTTGGAAGAACCATCATCGATTATGGTCTGCGCCAGCCCAGTCGGGCTGATCAACAGCAACGGCGTGAGCATCACGAGTTTGAGAAAATGCGCGAGTGGTGTGACAGGAAATGACTGGCTGACGGGCATGAGTAGTTCCTTGGTAAATAGACTGTTTTTACAAACCGTTCTACCCTACGTCTGGTAACGTTTGGCCTGAACGCTCAATGGCAGCAACCCTAAGCCTCCCCCCAAAAAAAATATGTAGGATAATTCCTAGCATTGCAGTCGAAAAAACGTCGTTAGAACCCTCCCTTGGCAATGTCAGAACAGTGTAAGTGTAGGATTATTCCTAGCATTCGAAAGACTTTGCTCCGCGCAGTCGAAAAAACGTCGATAGAATCCTCCCTTGGCAATGTCAGAACAGTGTGAGGACACGGGCGACAAGCGCCCGTGTTCTGGCCCTGATGTTTAGGCTAAGGCCTTGGGATTTCGCACGGGTCATTCGGTCGATGGAATGCTGTGCGGGTCGTTAAAGGCGTCGACGGAATCACTTCCGTGCCGTCCCCAAAGAAGTACTGGATTTTCGCGCGACCTCGTCGACCTGGTGCGTTTTCGTTATATAGAGGCAGGATATGGGTAGCGTAAGGTTGCACCAGAATGGTGAAGCCGGTGACAGGCCCATCAGTACCTATCACATAGTCTTTAGTGAATATTGCTTCAGTAATCGGATCTTCGGGTGCGCTTAGATCCTGCCCTTTCATTGGCGTGAATACGACACTGATCGTATCTCCATTGTTCAGTAGTCCTGAAAGGTCAGGTATGGCAACTTTGAGTGAACCATCATCTTCCAGCACCGAGCAGCCCGGGTAACCGGTCGGATCGGGGATGGTGGGAAATCTCGCAGGCGGTAGTTCAATAGCAATTGCGTTGACACTAACCTTGGTCGCCTCTGAAAGCAGATCATTGACCAGTTCTGCCGCGCTAACCTGGTAGTTCACGGGTACGGTCAGCCCGTTCCCACCGTCCTTGATGTACTGCCAGGGGATGTCAACGGTTTGCAATTGACCAGGCACATGCTCCGAATTCTTATCGTCAAATGTTATCTGGGCTTCTACAACACGAGTGCCATTCCAGAAGAAGTCAACGATATGGCCGTTAACTGCCTCGGCATACCAAGTGAAGGAGAAAGTCGCATCCTTGTCCTTGTCGGCCCGTGTTAACTCATTGGTCCTAGAACCATCGAAGTTCTTGACCTCACCTTCCAACAGACTTGGATGTAGCGGATTTGGCCAATCAATCGGCGGAAAAGGTATCCACGGAATAGCAACCTCGAAGTTGACCTCAATATCCGCATCTTCAGGCCCAAATGGTCGCCCACTGCGAATGATTTGATAGCTAACGTTGGTCGTCTTGTTTCCAGTAGTGCCTTCCCCATACTCTCGAAGCAAGGTCGCGATAGGTAATACTGGGATCTCAATCTTCTCCTGTGGATTAGGGCCAACCGGATAGTCAGCCAGAAGGGTGTCACCCCATTTCAATCGAATGTCGTCTTTGGCCTTTGGGTTGTCATATTTGGGAATCAAGACACTCACTCCCGCCAGAGCATGCTCAACCGTCAACGGCCCCGGATCTGCCTGAGGCACTTCCGGTGGTTGCAGTTTGGTCGGCAGCTCCCCAAAGGTAAGGCCCATTTTCTTATAAACCGAAATGGCACTGGAGTTCATTGCTTTGTCGATCAAGACATAGAGAAAAGCGCACTCGGCATCTCCAAAAGCTCGAATGAGGTTGGCATCAATATTCACGGGGGTGTCCGTAACACCCGGTGCTGGAACATCGTTTAGGAATATAGGGGCGAGTGAGGTCGGGTCCTCAGGGATGTCGGCTGCGTCAACCAGATATATGGCGATTTTGTCAGTGGCTTGCCAATCCGAATAACCGGGAATCGTAGCAATCAGTGTTCCGCCAATGGGCAGGTTGCTATCGTCGAGGTAGTCCGCTGCAAACGTTAACGACAGCGGCGGATCGTACTTATAAGGTGGCAGTTGATCGCAAATAACCGTCATGATAGGCGAAGTAACTTCGTCATCCTGGTAAGTGTGGTGGAGATATGTCAGACGACACGTAGCATCTTGCGGAAGGTTGTTGACGTTGATGAGCATCTCGTACGGGAAGTTTTCCACAAAGTCGTTTCCGCCACTCGGTATTACAAACTCATGACTCGCCACGACATCAAAACGATCGTTTCCACGATCGAGCAAAACCTCGATTCTCTCTGGAGCAGTTGGCGGCGGCAGGTTATCCCACTTCGGGATGTACACCTTCAGTCCGTTCTTCAGGTTAGGGCCTTTCAGAAGGTTGGTTACAGGGTCTGCGAAATCCTCAGGTTTGATTTCTATCGTTTTTCCATCCTGCCGCGCTCGGTTTTCGGTTCGCATTTTCTGATAGGCACTGTGCGCCTCTCGCAGTTTGAGTTTTAAATTGGCACTTCCCATGTCGTCGCTCTCCCATTACCACCGTTTTAGCCATTGAGATATCAATGGCCATCAAGTATGTCTGGCAGATCGATACAACCAGGGACGACAAAGTACCTCCCTTCGCTCTGCTCGGCCGCTGAGGCCAGAGCAAGTGAAACACAGTTTTTAGTAACGCGACCCTAGCAGTTCTACTAAGTAGACAAGACCAAACAACTCCCTGAAACTGACACACTAAATCGACAGACCTATTAGGGAAGTCCCCATGTCGAAGAACCGCGAAGCCCTGCTCTGCCGCTACCACTACGACCCATTAGATCGCTTGGCTGACTGCGTGCCCTCAGCGCAGGCCAACACTCTGCGGTTTTATCTGAACAACCGATTGACCACGGAAATTGAGGGCAGGGTAGAACGTACGGTGTTTCAGCACGGCGACCAGCTATTAGCACAGCAACAGCGTCTGAGCTGATCGGGTCTTTGCTGATAAAGCGTCCGACCTGAGGGTCATAGTACCGATGGCGGTTGTAGTGCAGCCCTGTTTCGTGATCATGGTACTGGCCTTGAAACCGGATCGGGTTGGTCAGGCCTTTCTGCCGCGCCCAGTCCGAGCGTTGTTCCGTGACTTCACCCCAGGCTTTGTACTGCGCGGCCCAGGCCACGTGGCCGTGGTGGTCGGTCAGTTCCAGCGGGGTGCCGAGGTGGTCGCACTGGTACCAGGCCAGCGCCTCAAACGGTTGCGCTTTGGGCTGATGGGTCCACAGCGGGTCCTGGTCAATGTCGTAGGCGCCTTCGTAGGTCGGCTGGGCCAGCAGGCGGATTGGTTGTTGATGCAGCGCCTGAGCCACGGGCACGAAGCTGCCGGGTTCAAAAATGTAGTGCACGGTGCGCCCGGCGCCGCCGTCGGCCCGGGCCGGGCTGCTTTCCCAGGCCAAGGTGTCGCCGTCCCAGCCATAGAGGGTGAAGTCGCAGCCCAGTTCGCGCTGTTTGCGCGCCTGTTCGTTGCGGTTCCACTGCGAGCCCGCTTCCGAGCGGTTGCGGTGGTGGGCGTAAGAATTTTTGTACAGCCGGCGGCCCAGTGCGTCGTAGGCGTAGTCAACACTCAAGCGGACGTCGTTGAACTGCACCAGGCGGTCGAACAGGTCCCATTGCAGTTGGCTGTGCTGGCCGTTGTGCCACCGGCGGATCTGGTTGCCGCGTTCGTCGTAGTCGTAGTGGGTGCCGGCGTATTCGCGCAGCAGGTTGTCCATCAGTGTGTTGCGTTTGGGGTCGTGGTCCAGCGGGCGTTGGTACTGTTGGGTTTTTTCATCCAGCAGGTTGCTGGCCGGGTCGAAGGCGAATGTTTCCACGCCCAGGCGGCTGGTGGCGCTGAGCAGGCGGCCGACCGGGTCGTAGCGGTAGGCCAGCGGCCCGCGACGGCTGTCGTTGATGTCGGTCAGTTGCCCCGCCGCGTCGTACTGGTAGGTACGTTTGATCAGGGTCGTTTTGTCGTCACGGCGGCCTAAAAGCTGTTCTTGCAGGCGCCCGGCCGGGTCCCATTGTTGGGTTTGCAGCAAGCGGTTGCCTTGGTGGCGGGCGACTTCGCGGTGCAGGTCGTCGCGTTCGTAGCCGATCAGTTCGTGTTCGTCGACCCGCAGGCCCAGTAAATGGCCGCTGCCGTAGGTCAGCCAGCTGACACGGTGGCCGTCCGGGCGGGTGGTGGCGGTGCGCTGGTTGAGCCCGTCGTATTCGTGCTGCCACACCGCAAAACCCGGGGTTTTCAGGCTGTACTCTGAAACAACTGGCTATTTCAGAGCCGCCTGAGTGTATTGCTGGAAAAAATCAAGCCGTTTGGATTACAAATTTACCAGCCACAAGGTCTTCACAATTTATGTTACTTTTCAGTAGTAAAAATCCACTACCTCCTACAAAGATACTTTTGTGGCTAGGCACTGCCTTATTCAGACGAGAGTTATTAATCTGCAAGATATATTTCAGATCTTCACGTGCCTCATCCTCCTGAATCCAAGAAGGAATACCTGATATTTTAGCAATACCATTTTCGTCACTGTCCTCATTTTGGTTTTCGAAAACCCTAATCTTTCGTGCAGGAATAATAGGTTCGCCGTACCCATCCACCGATTCTCCAGAAGGCGTATAGGCTATAACTTTACCACCTTCAATAATTGCTTTTTCTATATACGCATCCGATACTTTTGAATACGGAGTAAACACAGAAACAACAAGATGCTCGCTTAAATTTACTGGCACATATTTATTGATGAAAGCTGCAGGAAATGTTGCTAGATGGAGTTACGGGGCACCTGCCGAATCGACGGGCCAACCGATTGACTCAGGAAGATATGGGCAGCCTCCCAGATAGGGCGAAATACTATCCGGGGTTTCATCCAAAAAAATCAGCTCATTGAACATTTCTCATACTCCGTTATTTGCATAAACATGGGCAAGTAGCCAAGAAACATTCCGCCTGTTTACGTAGCTCTCGAGCACGTGACGTGGGGATACCAGACGTTCGTAACGCCCCCTGCCAAACGTCCATTTGGCGTTTTGAGGAGAGCCCATTCGGCCCGAACTGAAACTCATCTCGACCGACATTCAAGTGTAGAGCAGCCAAAGCATTTTCATTTCTGTGAACATCTGTATGCATGCTGCGCGGAATTGCAATTGAAGGGTTAGATTTATTGCGAGTACCTTCGGGAGTCAACCCCATCTGCTCTAACGCATCGTTTCGGATAAACTCATGTGCGTCCAATGAGTCACCTGTGTTTGCTTTACCCGTTAAACTGCCATATGTTCCCAACTGACACTTACGCGCCAGCCCCAACGGATCAACCCACCCCGTCGGATTCGGCGCATACGCATACAGGTTTAGCCCGCCCGCATAGCTGATCGGGTCTTTGCTGATAAACCGTCCGTCCAGGAGCGCTTACCGTTGTTCCGTGACTTCGCCCCACGCTTTGTACTGCGCCGTCCAGACTACGTGGCCGTTGTGGTCGGTCAGTTTTTGCGTGGGGCCGAGGTGGTGCCAGGCCAGCGCATCCAGCGGCAAGGCTTTGGATTTATGCGTCCACATCTGATCTTGATCAATTTCGTAGGCGTCTTCGTAGGTCGGTTGGGCCGGACTGCTTTCCCACGCGAGGGGCTCGCCGTCCCAGCCGCAGCGCTGTTTGCGTGCGAGTTGTTTTAGGATTCAAAGTGTAATCCATCATTTCTAATTTTAAGTGCAATATCCAGCGGACCTAAATAAACGAACCCCCAATCTACATCATCAAACTCACCAACAGACTTTAGTATGAAACCGTTTGAAGCTGCCACATGGCAAATCAACCCAAGATCATCTACAACATTACCTGTCCATCCGATACTCAAAACACTTTCGATATCAAACTCTTTAGGGCAACAGGCAATATACGAACAGCGCTCACTTAAAATCGCATCAACCACAGAGGCAGAAGAAAGATTAGACAAACTAACCGCACCATAGAATTTTATGCCTTCATCCCCCTCAGAAATAACTTCTTTAAATTTACCACCATGTAATATCTCAACACCTCTAAGCTTTAGCCCCCCCCATAGCTTCCTATAGCGGGTTATACGAGTATCAGGCTGCCAAGAACCGGTGCCCATCAGTAGCCAAATCTCATATTCGGGCAATTTTTTTTCGAACAATTTATATATCGGTTTAAAAACTCGCAGCAGAGCATCGCCCCCATGCCCTTCAACCGACCAGCTTATTACCGATAGGCCACATTCATCTTGCGCCGCTGAGCGGCTAAAGTTTATTACGTCATTGTCCAAAAAAACATTATCAGCACTCAACACCCTAATTTCAGTAGTCATAATGGCCGCCTGATTCGTCATTAAAGTGAGAACCTCTATTCTGTGGATTTCCCGTACCAAAATCATGCCCATTAGAATCATCTCTAACTCTTACTTTTTTAAGACCTCCGCCTGGAGCAGCAACTTCAAACTCGTAAATTCTCCCTGGCTGTGGATTACCCCGTTTATCCACATTACGCATGACCTTACTTGGTTGCTGACTTGTCGGAATTCCTGATTTTCGCTTAGCTTCATTAAATGCACCACGACGGCCAGCCCCAGCAGGAGTCATATTTTTAGGTGCTGAGTCTTTCGCGTCACTATCACATAGGCAACGCACCAACCCCAACGGATCAACCCACCCCGTCGGATTCGGCGCATACGCATACAGATTCAACCCGCCCGCATAGCTGATCGGGTCTTTGCTGATAAAGCGTCCGACCTGGGGATCATAGTACCGATGGCGGTTGTAGTGCAGCCCTGTTTCGTGATCGTGGTACTGGCCTTGAAACCTAATAGGATTCGTCAGGCCTTTCTGCCGTGCCCAGTCCGAGCGCTGTTCCGTGACTTCACCCCAGGCTTTGTACTGCGCGGCCCAGGCCACGTGGCCGTGGTGGTCGGTCAGTTCCAGCGGGGTGCCGAGGTGGTCGCACGGGTACCAGGCCAGCGCCTCAAACGGTTGCGCTTTGGGCTGATGGGTCCACAGCGGGTCCTGGTCGATGTCGTAGGCGCCTTCGTAGGTCGGCTGGGCCAGCAGGCGGATCGGTTGTTGATGCAGCGCCTGAGCCACGGGCACGAAGCTGCCGGGTTCAAAAAGGTAGTGCACGGTGCGCCCGGCGGCGCCGTCGGCCCGGGCCGGGCTGCTTTCCCAGGCCAGGGTGTCGCCGTCCCAGCCATAGAGGGTGAAGTCGCAGCCCAGCTCGCGCTGTTTGCGCGCCTGTTCGTTGCGGTTCCACTGCGAGCCCGCTTCCGAGCGGTTGCGGTGGTGGGCGTAGGAGTTTTTGTACAGCCGGCGGCCCAATGCGTCGTAGGCGTAGTCAACACTCAAGCGGACGTCGTTGAACTGCACCAGACGGTCGAACAAATCCCATTGCAGCTGGCTGTGCTGGCCGTTGTGCCTGCGCCAGATCTGGTTGCCGCAGTTGCTCAGGCCCCTGGATCCACTTGGAGGGACAGTAATGATAAGATCAGGCACATTGTTAGGCGCTTATATGGATATTGTCGTGATAAAACAGGTCTTATTACCCCTTTGCACATTACTGTTGTTGACAGGTTGCCAAGCGCAAACTTCCTCTCTCCCGAAAAGCCAGAAACTATCTTCAGATAAAGTCGCTGAAATAGCAGCGACCATTGCGCAGTCATACCCGAAACTTCCCACTGAAGTTCGCGGCCAACTGCTGAATACCGTTGTGAACTCACTGGACAATATGGTGTTTGTCGAAGGTGGTGAGTTCCAGATGGGCGACTTTGGTTGGCCGTATGACGATGACCCCAAAAATCTATGTGACTGGCCCTGCGGCGTGGAACCGGAACGCATGGGGCACATCAGCATGGATGGCGACGATGATTTCGTTCATCCCGTCAAGTTGAGCAGTTACTCCCTTTCTAAATTCCAGACCACAATAGGTGATTTTGATCTGTTCTTTATCGCGCAGGGCAAACCGTTGTTCAATGCAGAAAATCGTAAACGAGAAGATTTGCAGGAGAAATACTTCGCGCCCAAACTTCCTGCACCGGTAAAAAGCTGGCAAGAATCCAAGGATTACTGCGGCTGGCTGGGCATGTTGAGTGGCTATCCGGTGGATCTGCCCACCGAGGCCCAGTGGGAATATGCTGCCCGTAATCGGGGTCAACATGTCATGTTCGCCACCGACAATGGCAGCCTGAACTATGGGCGCAATTATCCCGAGCCGGGTATAGGTCGTACTTTTGCCGTTGACCGCTTTGTCCCAAACCCTCTAGGCATCTACAACCTCACCGGCAATGCCACCGACTGGGTCAATGACTGGTACGACAAAAACTATTACCGCGTATCCCCACAACAAAACCCTACCGGCCCCGATACAGGTACACTTCGGATTCTTAGGGGGTCGAACTACCCAGAAAACCCGCTACTCAGCGCTAGTACTGTGCGGCGCTGGGCTAAAGAACCTGTCGGAAAACGGCATACTCAAGGCCATAGCTTTCGCTGCGCTATTCAATCAGATAAGGCCCTTTAAGCCGTGGAAATGAGGGTGCCATATAGGCACCCTCATTACTTCTCATTGTTTATGCCAACCCATCGAATCTGCCGCTACGCTGCGCGGCGATCAGTACTTTTTCCTTACGCCAGGCATTGCTGGGACTCCAGGCCACCCGGATAGGATTATCGGCAGCCTGATGTATCGCCACATTTTCAATGTTAGAGTCGGTCAGTTCTGCGGGATGCCGAGGTGTTCGCACTGGTACCAGGCCAGCGCATCAAACGGTTGTACCTTGGACTGATGGGTCCACAGCGGCTCCTGATCAATATCGTAGGCGCCTCGTAGGTCGGTTCGGTTGTTGGTGCAGCGCCTGAGCCACGGGCACGAAGCTGCCGGGTTCAAAAAGGTAGTGCACGGTGCGCCCGGCAGCGCCGGCGGCCCTGGCCGGGCTGCTTTCCCAGGCCAGGGTGTCGCCGTCACAGCCATAGAGGGTGAAGTCGCAGCCCAGCTCGCGCTGTTTGCGCGCCTGTTCGTTGCGGTTCCACTGCGAGCCCGCTTCGGAGCGTTTGCGGTGGTGGGCGTAGGCGTTTTTGTACAGCCGGCGGCCCAATGCGTCGTAGGCGTAGTCAACACTCAAGCGGACGTCGTTGAACTGCACCAGACGGTCGAACAGGTCCCATTGCAGTTGGCTGTGCTGGCCATTGTGCCTGCGCCAGATCTGGTTGCCGCAGTTGCTCAGGCCCCTGGATCCACTTGGAGGGACAGTAATGATAAGATCAGGCACATTGTTAGGCGCTTATATGGATATTGTCGTGATAAAACAGGTCTTATTACCCCTTTGCACATTACTGTTGTTGACAGGTTGCCAAGCGCAAACTTCCTCTCTCCCGAAAAGCCAGAAACTATCTTCAGATAAAGTCGCTGAAATAGCAGCGACCATTGCGCAGTCATATCCGAAACTTCCCACTGAAGTTCGCGGCCAGCTGCTGAATACCGTGGTGAACTCACTGGACAATATGGTGTTTGTCAAAGGTGGTGAGTTCCAGATGGGCGACTTTGGTTGGCCGTATGACGATGACCCCAAAAATCTATGTGACTGGCCCTGCGGCGTGGAACCGGAACGCATGGGGCACATCAGCATGGATGGCGACGATGATTTCGTTCATCCCGTCAAGTTGAGCAGTTACTCCCTTTCTAAATTCCAGACCACAATAGGTGATTTTGATCTGTTCTTTATCGCGCAGGGCAAACCTTTGTTCGATACGCAAAATCGCAATCGAGAAGACCTGAAGTACCTTATTTACGCACCCGATTTACCTGCACCGGTACAAAGCTGGCAAGAAGCCAAGGACTACTGCGGCTGGCTGGGCATGTTGAGTGGCTATCCGGTGGATCTGCCCACCGAGGCCCAGTGGGAATATGCCGCCCGCAATCGGGGTCAACATGTCATGTTCGCCACCGACAATGGCAATTTGGACTATGGACGTAATTTCCCTGTATCAGGTGAAGGTAAACGCCTCACTTTTGCAGTCGATAGTTTTGTCCCCAACCCCTTGGGGATATACAACCTCTCCGGCAATGCCACCGACTGGGTCAATGACTGGTACGACAAAAACTATTACCGCGTGTCACCACTGATAAATCCCACCGGTCCCAATACAGGTACGCTTAGGATTCTTAGGGGGTCGAACTACTTAGAAAACCCACTACTCAGCGCTAGTACTGTGCGGCGCTGGGCTAAAGAACCTGTCGGAAAACGGCATACTCCAGGCCATAGCTTTCGCTGCGCTATTCAATCAGATAAGCCCCTTTAAGCCGTGGAAATGAGGGTGCCATAATATAGGCACCCTCATTACTTCTCATTGTTTATGCCAATCCATCGAATCTGCCACTGCGCTGCGCGGCGATCAGTACTCTTTCCTTACGCCAGGCATTGCTAGGACTCCAGGCCACCCGTATAGGATTGTCGGCAGCCTGATGTATCGCCACATTTTCAATGTTAGAGTCGGTCAGTTCTGCGGGATGCCGAGGTGTTCGCACTGGTACCAGGCCAGCGCATCAAACGGTTGTACCTTGGACTGATGGGTCCACAGCGGCTCCTGATCAATATCGTAGGCGCCTCGTAGGTCGGTTCGGTTGTTGGTGCAGCGCCTGAGCCACGGGCGCGAAGCTGCCGGGTTCAAAAAGGTAGTGCACGGTGCGCCCGGCGGCGCCGTCGGCCCTGGCCGGGCTGCTTTCCCAGGCCAGGGTGTCGCCGTCACAGCCATAGAGGGTGAAGTCGCAGCCCAGCTCGCGCTGTTTGCGCGCCTGTTCGTTGCGGTTCCACTGCGAGCCCGCTTCGGAGCGGTTGCGGTGGTGGGCGTAGGAATTTTTGTACAGCCGGCGGCCCAGTGCGTCGTAGGCGTAGTCAACACTCAAGCGGACGTCGTTGAACTGCACCAGACGGTCGAACAGATCCCATTGCAGTTGGCTGTGCTGGCCGTTGTGCCAGCGGCGGATCCGGTTGCCGCAGTTGCTCAGCCCCCCTGGGTCCACTTGGAGGGACAGTAATGATAAGATCAGGCACATTGTTAGGCGCTTATATGGATATTGTCGTGATAAAACAGGTCTTATTACCCCTTTGCACATTACTGTTGCTGACAGGTTGCCAAGCGCAAACTTCCTCTCTCCCGAAAAGCCAGAAACTATCTTCAGATAAAGTCGCTGAAATAGCAGCGACCATTGCGCAGACATATCCGAAACTTTCCACTGAAGTTCGCGGCCAACTGCTGAATACCGTGGTGAACTCACTGGACAATATGGTGTTTGTCGAAGGTGGTGAGTTCCAGATGGGCGACTTTGGTTGGCCGTATGACGATGACCCCAAAAATCTATGTGACTGGCCCTGCGGCGTGGAACCGGAACGCATGGGGCACATCAGCATGGATGGCGACGATGATTTCGTTCATCCCGTCAAGTTGAGCAGTTACTCCCTTTCTAAATTCCAGACCACAATAGGTGATTTTGATCTGTTCTTTATCGCGCAGGGCAAACCTTTGTTCGATGCAGAAGATCGCAAACGAGAAGATATACAGGAGAGATTCTTCGCGCCCAAACTTCCAACACCGGTAAAAAGCTGGCAAGAAGCCAAGGATTACTGCGGCTGGCTGGGCATGTTGAGCGGCTATCCGGTAGATCTGCCCACCGAGGCCCAGTGGGAATATGCTGCCCGTAATCGGGGTCAACATGTCATGTTCGCCACCGACAATGGCAGTCTGAACTATGGGCGCAATTATCCCGAGCCAGGTATAGGTCGTACTTTTGCCGTTGACCGCTTTGTGCCAAACCCTCTGGGCATCTACAACCTCTCCGGCAATGCCACCGACTGGGTCAATGACTGGTACGACAAAAACTATTACCGCGTGTCACCGCTAATAAACCCAACCGGCCCCGAAACAGGGACGCTTCGGATTCACAGAGGGTCAGGCTATCTTGAGGATCCTTTACTTAGTGCGAGTACTGTAAGGCGCTGGAGTGATGAGCCTGTGAAAAATGGATATTTCCAAGGCCATAGCTTTCGCTGCGCGGTTCAATCAGATAAATCCTTGTAAACCTGCGGCAAATGAGGGCGCCATATAAGTACCCTCATTACTTCTCATTGTTTATGCCAATCCATCGAATCTGCCGCTACGCTGCGCGGCGATCAGTACTTTTTCCTTACGCCAGGCATTGCTGGGACTCCAGGCCACACGAACAGGGTTGTCGGAAGCCTGATGTATCGCCAAATTATCAATGAAACGGTTGAACTGGTTTTGCTCATACCCATTCAGTAAAGCATTGATACGCTCCAAACTCTCCATGGCATTAACCTTTGATGCGTCTCGCGAACAATGCTCAAGCACTTCGATAAATTGCCGCCAGCGGCGCACTTCGGACAGAAGAATAACCAGAGCCTTTTCTTGTTTTTCGGTGAACCTATCGGACACTATTCCCCAAGCCACAAGGCCTTCGGTAAGCAGGTAGACCATTGGGCCAATGGTTTCCGGAGGCAGCACACTTAAAGGAATGCGTTGGTCACGAATGCGCATGACTTTATCACTTTCATGCGCAATCAAATAATCCGCCAACGCTTCAGCCTCAACACTTGTTGCTTGCCTCTTATTCCACCACTGGGCCATCTCAAAAGCACCTTTTTCAAATGACTTGCTAATGGTCGCCGCAGGAGAAGTCGCAGCTTGATAAAAACCTGACGCCATATAGTTGAAAGCCTCTTCCGTGACCCCCATCAGGTGCCGATAGTCCATGTCAGCCAGAGCATTGCAAAACAGCAATGCCAACTTGCCAACCTGCTCAAGATCTACCACTGTGCCAAACCCGCCCCCGGCGCCTGGCCCAAAAACAAGTGAGCCTTTGCAGTTAAACGCCAACCGGTCCTTCGAGATACTGATACCGAACTCACCTGCCATTCCAGCACCCAGTGCAACATTCCCTTCCGCCTTGACCTCGGCCAGCTTGGCCCAACTACCACTACTATTAGCTTGGCCCAGAATGATCGCTCCCGCTCCTTGGTTCGCTGGCTCAAGCCACTCAAAAGCTCCGCTCAGGGCACCACCGGTTTGAGCACCGGCAAAAGCATCGCACTTAACTCCCACATAGCCGCTGGGACCAATGTCTATAGTGGGCGCGCCTAAAAGTGCGGTAGCACCTGCTGGTGTTTCGCTCGGTTTGTATTGTGTTTTTACTCCCGCTTCGCCCTGTAACTTCGCGCCGACAAAACATGACAACTCCAACTTGCCACTCAGGCGAAATACGCCCATAGGGTGAAGTACGTCCTTCCCCAAAGCATTGCGATAGACCATGTTCGCAACGTATCCACCCTGATCAGGAAAAAACGTATTCAGGGATGCAGAAGCCTCTGCCAGCGAGAAAGCCGCACTTCCTTTGACGCCAACGTCAATATTACCTTCCTTGGGGTTCCAGTTATTGACCCCTGCACTGGCACTGGCCGCGAATCGCAGGGCGTGGGCTTCAGCAGTAACTGCATAGGGAGTTGCATCGCTCTGATTTGACGTCCAGGACACCTCTTGATGCAGTGTGTTGAGTAAGTTATCGTTTTGACTGGTCCAAGTACTGATTTTGAGTTCAAGACTGCCCAAGGGACCGGCTTTACGTCCTGCGCCAATCGCATCTTTGATGTCCTTCATCAGGTCAGCAGCCAGTTGCTTGTTAAATGGTTTACCAGCCATGACACGTGTCGGGACTCGAACATTCCAGGCGGTGGTATGGCGATATGGGAAGGATATGTAGTGACGCCGAGTTGGATCACCAAACACCGTCACTTCCAACACAGTGATACCGCTTTTGGTCTGCTTGCCACGTTGACTCTCACTACTTCGCCCCTTGCCATGCTTTAAGTCAGGAGCGGCACTGTTAGAACTAGTAGAACTGTCAGCGGGCTCGGCTGTTTTCTGCGCTGCTAGCTGAGAGCGAAGCTTGCTGATTTCTTTATCCAACTCCAGGATTTTCTTGGCCTGCAACGACTTCCAATTATTTTCAAATCGCGTAGGCGTGACCAAGCCAGGCGAATAGCTCTGATACCAGTCTCGCGCCTCCTGTAAAGCCGCCATCGCTCCCTGTAAATCTTTGTCAGATGTTAGCGGTGCAGCTTTTTCGGGTTCGGCCTTGGGAGTACGCATCAGCAACCCAGCCCCCTCAGCCTTGACTCCCCAGGCATCTTTCACGCATCCGGTGCACGCACAACTGGCGCCAGGATCCTGAGGTTTTTTACATTGTGTAATGGGCAAGGCATTCGCCAAGTTCTGATGCAACTCATCCATCAGTTTCTGAACCATACTGATTTCTTGCTTCAACGCTTTGCACTGTTTATCGGTCAACACATAAAAATGAGGCTCGCCGGTAATGTGAACTACTTCAACCAGTTCCTCATCGCACTCAGACTGCCCCTTGATTGCAATGGAGCTGGTGCTATCGGCATGCATCGGTGGCGGCAGTGGCGACTCGGCCCGGGTATTGGGAAGCTTCAACTCCCAACCTGATCGGATGTCATCCGGGTTAGTGATAAAGGGGTTAAGCGCCTGTATGTCAGCCACTTTAGCCCCGTGCTGCTGGGCAATTTGGCCCAATGTATCGCCGTATTTAACCGTGTAGGTACTGCTCATCCAACATCGTCCTTGTGATTCAGAGGCGCTCTAGCTCAATAAGCTTGTCGCCAAGGCCCAAGTCTTCACGAGCCATTAATTCGGTATAAGGGGAGCGACTCCAAAAGCCATCACCCTCACGCAGTGCAAGTCTCAACCAGCGCTCCTGTTCGGCCATCTGCAGGTAGCCTGCATGCCGGGCCGCGATCAGTTGCTGGTATACGAAACCCGCCGGCTCAGGCATCGGCAGTACGGTTTGATAATCCAAGGAAAGCCGAACTGCGAGCACTTTCAAACGATGCTGATCCATGAGGGACTGACGCCCAAAACTCAGGTGCAACCAACCTGGTTCCTGAATTTGAAAGTTTGGATCCGGTCGAGGGTTAGCCAGATGACGCCAACCCAGTTCGTTGCGCCAGACCATATCGGTGAGCGGTCCCATGAACTGCAGCCGCTCAGCGTCATCGAAGCTTTTGAGCAGCGGCTCTAGCCAGCGCGGCTCGAAAAAACGCATCAACCGGGCCGGCATGTCGTCGCAACTGACCGTCAGCATGCTGCGCCAATGCTCTACCGCCAGGTCTAAATGTTGTTCATTCTCCAGATAGAACACACAACCGGCATCGGCCCGCTCCAGTAATGCACTGGCGTATGCCATCAATGGTCCATTCAGCGCGCACAGAACGGCAAACGGCCCGGCTGCTTGCAAGGCGGCGTAGGGCGTATTGTCAAACAGCGGGACACAGCGCTCCAGGCCATAACCCATGCCCTGTTCGACATGCTCCTGCAAGGCAGGATCGAAACTGGCGTCCAAAATCACGCACAACATTCCTGCAGCGACAGGTACTTGAAAAGGGGAGGAAATGGACTTGATCATGCCGTCTTACCTGGGTGATGGATTGGGCAATCACCCGATGCGTCGAGCAGACAGCCCGGTATGGGTAAAAGAGCCCCCGCGACTGCTTGCTGCTGGTAAAACGCAAGATCGGGCAGCGGCAATGCCGATGGTATCGACAAGCCTTCAAGCATCCCCGGCAACACCGGCGCCGCGGCAGTCCCGGCAGCGGGCGCACCTCCAAGCTGAATCTCGGTGCTACTGAAAATACCACCGGGACCAATGACGATGTGCTGACCGCCGCCTTTCAAAGTGATACTGGCCCCTGCATCCAAAATCAGATGAGCACCGGCCTTGAGGTGGACTTGTTGACCCGCCTCGATCACGACCGTTTGCCCGACACGGGTATGACTGCTGCTCGCAACCTGTAAATAATCGTTAGCCTTGAGTTGGACCTTACGGTCGGCAGTGACGGTACGCTGCTCCTCTGCTTCCAGCACTGTGATGCTATTGCCTTTTATGGTTTCCAAACGCTCGTTACCGACTTCCAGCCGACTGTCATTTTCGACCCTTTGCTCCATATCACGTTGAGCTCGCAAGTAAATAAGCTCTTGGCCGCTGCGGTCTTCAATCGACAGTTCGTTGTAGCCACCACTGGCGGGCGAGCTGGAGCTGCGCAGTACGGTTTTGGTTTTGTTCGCGGGTAAGGGATACGGCACCCGCGTGACCTTGTTAGGTACACACCCCGTAATTAATGGGTTGTCCGGGTTGCCCTCTAGGTAGGTAACCACCACCTCCATGCCAATACGCGGGATGGTTACCGAACCAAACCCCTCCCCCGCCCAGCTCGATGACACCCGAAGCCAGCAACTGCTTTTGTCGTTACCCCGTTCGGCGCGATCCCAATGAAACTCGACCTTGACGCGCCCATACTCGTCGCAAAATATTTCTTCACCTGCAGGCCCGGTCACACGAGCGGTCTGACTGGCCAATACCGATGGGCGTGCAACCAGTGGTGGACGGTAGAACACATCCCACGGAATCGCGCTGAAGCTATTGCGGTAGCCTTGGGTGAATCCATCGGCAGGCTTAACGTCGCTGGTGATCGACTCTTCGAGAACCTGGGGTTGTTTTCCAAAGTGATGGACCCCGAGTAATAGCCACAAATCGTTGTATTGCTTGCGCGGATGTTCAGTCAGGTTGAAAAAGTGACCGCTGCGCAGGGAGGGTTGATCACTCTGCCCCTCGACCAATTTATAGTCGGCACGATGACGCTCCAACGCTTGACGGGCGATCTGCCGACCACGTTTTTCACTCTCGATTGACACGGGGTAGCAGTAATCTTCAAGCGCCGGGGTGAATTCGGCGGTGAATTGGCTTTCCAGCAATAAACTCGGGCGCTTTAAATCATAGCCTCGACGTGTAATGGTGCTGGTTCGAGTACTAAAACGCATGGAAAAGTGACTGACCACCGGGTAATCCGCCGCCAAGCCACTGTCTTGCTGATACTGAGTCTCGCCGAGTTTTGGAAAAAAAGTCTGGTCCTCGGTGAACACCAATAGATGGTCATCTGGACTGTGTTGGTGATGCCACGAAATCCCGTCTTCACTGCACAACCGTTGAATGAGCTCAAAATCGTTTTCACCGTATTGAGTGCAATATTCACGCTCAGGGCTAGTGCTGACATGAAAGCTAAAGGCATCGGCCTGAATGCCATGCCCTTTTAAGACCTGGGCGATAATCTGCGGCACCGTAAGGTGCTGGAAGATGCGTTGGTTGTAGCTGAACTGCAAATAATATAGCGCAGGCACCAACGTCAGGTGGTAGCGAGTCAGTCGCTTACCGGATTCGCCCACACGCACATCTTCAATGCGGCCATGAATGCCTTCGCCATTCAGGCCAAATTGGAGAAATGCAGGCTGGCTGAGCAAACTTTCCAAATCTAAATCAGGGTACTCGCTGACCAACTCAACCTGGATCGCATACAAAGCACTAATCCCTTCAAGCCCCTCAAAGGCCAGCACCTTAAAGTCGTTGCGAACATAGGGAATCACTAGCGTGAAATGCGCAGTATTGGCGGGCGCGAACATGCACTTATCCTTAAGTTGAAAAAATGAATCCTGTGCAGCACCCCGACCAACCAGTGGTCGGGGTGTTTAAGTCACCAGCCAGCCTTAGCCAGCCACCGGCACACGCCAGTCATCCGAACCCGACGTACCGGACACTTCGTGCGTCCAGGTGATTTTGCGGTAGGTGAATTCCACATCTTCCAGGTGGGTGAAGTGCGCGTTCGACGGGTCCTGGCAGTTGTGCATGTAGTCCTTGATGTCGACGATGATGGCGTCTTCAAGTTTGGTGGTGAAGTAGTGCTCTTGGGTGCCCGCCGCCGAAGTGCGGTACCACTCGATGGTGATTTCGGTCAGACGCTCGCCTGACGTCAGTGCTGCCAACAGCAGCGGCGAGGACTTGTCGAACACCTTGGTGATTTTCACCGGTTTGTGAACGCGTTGACCGGTCGGCTGGCCCGACTGCGGGTCGCGAGGGATGATCACTTCGTGGCTAAAGCCCTGAACCATGACCTGGTCTTCATGACCTTCTTGATAGGTATTACCGACCGAATCGGCGGTGAAAGCACCGGCAGTAATCAGGCCCTGTTTAGTGCCCGTAATCGACATGTACGCTGGAGTAGCCATTGATGCGTTCCTTGCTTGAAAAATGAAGCCCAACAGGCAAAATCGCCTGCCAGGTAGCAAGTGAGTAATCAATGTTTGTGCCAACTATTTCATAACCTATGTATATCAAGCAGTTAGCCTAATAACCTCACAGTTAAGGCGAGGTAGAGGGTCGGAAACAGCAAAAAAGTGCGCAACTTCTTGCGCAGTGGTGCGCAAGAAGTTGCGCACTCGCCTGTACAGGACGTAAACCGTGACGTATAGCCATGTATCCACATGGTTATCCACATTTTAGTGCGCAAGAAGTTGCGCAGTTGCAAAAATTAGAGAATTTCAGAATTGTGTTTTTTGAAAGTCAAGGTATTTTAAAATAGTGCTGTTTTTTGAGCCAAAAACACACCCAAAAACAGCCCGCAGCAGACACCAAAAAATCGCTTTAAATAAACATAAAATACACAGCTAAACACTCATGTCATCACAACAACCTGTTCAAGGCTTCAGGCCGCCAATTCATGACAATTAGCTCATCCGCCAACTCCGTTTTCTTGCTCCGCTGATTGATGGTCGTGTACCGGATTTCGGTCGTTTCAAAATGAAACCCCTCAAACACCTGTCGAATATCGGGATGGTCGTTGATGCTGACCATAACCCTGCCTTGGCATCCGCGCATAAACTCGGCTATACGCTCGTAGTGCTCAAAGCCAAACTCGACTCCATATCCCGCCACCTGCCAGTACGGCGGGTCCATATAGTGGAAGGTATGCGGCCGGTCGTAGCGCTCGGCGCATTCATACCAAGGCAAATTTTCTATATAAACCCCAGCCAAGCGCAGCCACGCTGCTGACAGGTTTTCTTCAATACGCAGCAGGTTGATTGATGGCGCTGTAGTCGCAGTACCGAAGGTCTGCCCTGAAACCTTGCCCCCAAACGCATGCTGCTGCAGGTAGAAGAATCGTGCCGCTCGCTGGATATCTGTCAGCGTCTCCGGGCGAGTCATCTTCTGCCATTCAAAGATCTGTCTCGAGCTGAGCGACCACTTGAACTGGCGTACAAACTCTTCAAGGTGGTTCTGAATCACGCGATACAGGCAGACGAGGTCACCGTTGATGTCATTGAGAACTTCAACCGGGGCTGGTTGAGGACGGAGGAAGAACAGCGCAGCGCTTCCGGCGAAGGCTTCGACGTAGCACTCATGAGGCGGGAACAGCGGGATCAGACGGTCGGCCAAGCGGCGTTTGCCGCCCATCCACGGGATGACGGGACTGGACATGACCGCTCCGCTGATGCACCAGCCCTGTCCAGGCAAGTACCTCGGCAAACTTGGCTGGCTTACTCTGAGCCCGTTGCGGGACCTTCGTCCCCTTGGCCGATTGGGTACACTGAAAGCCAGCCAAGACCACCCCGCTTCAAGTCAACAATCGCCAATCGAGATCGCCCGCGCACCCGCCGCGATTGGGGCAAAATTGGGGGCATAGCTTAAATTTCAAGCCATAAAACTACTGCCCTAGAGCGGAGTCAAAATATTTTTTGGGGACCCTCTCCCTGCGCAAGGCGCCCTCCCCATCGGCCTCTCACCGCGCTACTCGCCGAGTCAGCATCTGTTTTTTTAGCGACACTGTGTTTGAAAGCATCGCGCAGCCTGTTCCAAGCAGCACGCTACGAACACAACCAGGCATAACGCCTAAAGAAAAAACTGTGGCTAAGGGCGCACATCAATGCCTCTTTGCGGGTTAAGCACATGCAGTATCTGCTAATGAACCGGCGTGCCACTTTCAATAAAGCTTTTGCGCTATGGACGATAGCGCCTCCACTGAGCGATAAAACCACATCCGTCTGCGCTCCAGCTCTCTGCATGAAACGCGTACCCGCTAGTCGTAAGCCCTGCCCTCAGGCCTACTATGGGCAGTCAGGTTTCACCCCAATCAAGGCCTTCGAATGGATCACTACACCCAACACAACTGGCTACCCCATGAAAAGCCTAGCCTGCCCGGCTCACCTTCGACCCCAGAACACCCTCAGCTAAAACGCCTCGCCTTTGCGCTGGTCGGTCTGCTGGTGGCGTTAACCGGCGGCCTCGGCAATTCGTTGGTGATCGCTAATTTGCCCTACTTGCAGGGCTCTCTGGGGGCAACCACTGCAGAAATGGCCTGGCTGCCGGCAGCGTATGTAATGACCAATGTATCGATGAACCTGCTGCTGGTGAAGTTTCGTCAGGAGTTCGGCCTGCGAGCGTTCACCGAAGTTTTTTTGATGCTCTACGCCCTTGTGACTTTTGCACACTTGTTCGTCAACGACCTTAACTCAGCGATTGCCGTGCGTGCAGCCCACGGAATGGTGGGTGCTGCGCTAACTTCGCTGGGTCTGTATTACATGATTCAGGCGTTCCCTGCGAAGTGGCGGCTCAAGGCCGTGGTACTCGGTCTGGGCACCTCACAACTGGCCTTGCCGCTGGCCCGGCTATTCTCCGAAGACCTGCTGCAGATTGCCGAGTGGCGCGGGCTCTACCTGTTCGAGCTCGGCATGGCGCTGCTGTCATTGGGCTGCGTGCTCCTGCTCAAGTTGCCGCCGGGTGACCGCTTCAAAACATTCGAAAAGCTGGATTTTCTGACCTTCACCTTGTTGGCCAGCGGGGTGGCCTTGCTCTGTGCGGTGCTGTCATTGGGGCGTATTGAATGGTGGCTGGAAGCCCCGTGGATTGGGGTCGCCTCTGCAGGCTCAATTGTGTTGATCATGGCCGGACTCGCGATTGAGCATAATCGCAACAACCCCATGCTGATGACCCGCTGGCTTGGCAGCGGCACGATGATTCGGCTGGGTTTGTCCGTGATTTTGGTCCGTATGGTGCTCTCGGAGCAGTCCACCGGGGCAGTAGGTTTTATGCAAGCGCTGAACATGAGCAGCCAACAGCTACATAACCTGTATGTGGTCATGCTGATAGGCAGCATTGCCGGGCTGGTCATCAGTGCGCTGACTATTAACCCGAAGCACTTGTACATGCCGGTCATCATTTCCTTGGCACTGATGGCCACCGGATCTGTGATGGACAGTTATTCAAACAACCTGACGCGCCCGCAAAACCTCTATATCAGCCAGTTTTTGCTGGCTTTCGGCGGCACATTTTTTCTCGGCCCGATCATGGTCTCTGGCATGAGTAATGTGCTGAGCAATCCGCGCAACCTGATCAGCTTCTCGGTGATGTTCGGTATTTGTCAAAACCTTGGTGGTTTGATCGGTGCTGCGCTGCTAGGGACATTTCAGATCGTGCGCGAAAAATTCCACTCCAGTCACATCGTCGAGCATTTAACATTGCTCGACCCGCGCGTGGCCGCGCGGGTAGACAGTGGTGGCAATGCCGTCGCCTCTCTAATCGCCGATCCTGGCTTGCGCAATCTTCAAGGCATCCGCAGCTTGGCTAACGCCGCAACGCGTGAGGCCAATGTGCTGGCCTACAATGATGTTTTTATGCTCATCGCCGTGATTGCCGTGCTGACCATGATCTGGATCTCTATTCGTGCCTTGTGGCTGATGTGCACTACCAAAGCCGTCGCGCCAGTGCCTGCGACTCCTCCCGTACCTCCCAGCGGCGCCCCTATTTCATGATAGAACCGACCACCACAACCACCAATGCCATCGCCGCAACCCCTGAAGGCGTTGCTCCGCCATCAACACCGGGCACTGAACCGCGTTCATTGTCGACACGCATTGTTTCGTCTTTAGGCTTTGCCGCTATTGCTCTGGTTGGCGTGCTGATTGTGTTGTACGCCTGGGAGTTACCGCCCTTCAGCAGTGCGGTCGAAACCACCGAAAACGCCTTGGTGCGAGGTCAGGTGACGATCATCAGCCCACAACTCAGCGGTTACGTGTACGAAGTGCCGGTGCAGGATTTTCAGTTTGTGAAAGCCGGCGACCTGCTTGTGCGTTTGGATGACCGGATCTTCAAGCAACACCTCGATCAATCGCTTGCGCAGCTGGCGGTGCAAAAAGCAGCGCTGGCCAACGTAGTGCAGCAACGCAACAGTGCTCAAGCGACTATCACGTTACGCCAGGCCGCCATTGCTGACAGTCAGGCTCAAGCACGCAAAAGCGAGGCCGACCTAAGACGCAATCAAGCACTGATCAGCGATGGTTCGGTATCCAGACGAGAGCTAGACGTCACACTGGCAGCTAACGCTCAGGCCATTGCGGCGGTAGCGCAGGCTCAGGCGACGCTAGAAATCGCCCGCCAAGACTTGCAGACGGTGATCATCAACCGCGGCTCTCTGGAAGCCGCTGTGGCCAGCGCAGAAGCTGCGGTGCAACTGGCGCAAATCGACTTATCCAACACCCATGTCACGGCGCCGCGCGACGGCCAGTTGGGGCAGATCGGGGTGCGGCTGGGTGCATATGTCAACTCCGGGGCGCAGTTGATGGCACTGGTGCCCAACCAGTTGTGGGTAATCGCCAATATGAAAGAAACCCAAATGGACAATGTGAAGATAGGCCAGCCGGCGAGCTTCACTGTTGACGCCCTCAACCATCGTAAATTCCAAGGCCGAGTACAGCGAATTTCACCGGCGACCGGGTCGGAATTCAGTTTGTTGCAGGCCGATAACGCCACCGGTAACTTCGTCAAAATTGCCCAGCGTGTGCCCGTGCGCATTTCTGTCGACAGGGATCAGAAGCAGATCGAACGGCTACGGCCAGGGATGTCGGTCGTGGTAAGTATTGATACGGCCGAACCCAGCGATGATTCAACCGTAAACCTTAAATAAACAGCAGGCCAACTGTCGCTTCCCTTACATGAGCCTTCAGGCATCTTTAACGAAGGGTTCCATCAGGGGAGCAACTTCAAACCACAGGCATGCTGGGCCGAGCGTTGCCTCCGGTCATTTGAGGGTAACGGTAGTTAGCCCTTTGAGTGAGTTCACCCTCAAACCTGCGCACTTCGTTTCACACCTAAAACAAATCCGCTATTGCCCTTCGTCCGACGTTACTTAAAAAGGCACCGCCTCCTCGCAACTTTCTCAAGCTCGCGCAACTAATGTGCAGTTTCGTGCCATATAAAAAACCATGTTTTACATATGAAACAATAAAATTTCACTCTTAATCTCTCAACTAACTGATTTTAAACAAATTATTAATTAACAACTAACGTTTGAAGGGAATGGCATTGTTCATGCACTAAACACCGTACCACCTATAAAACAGACCAGAGACCCTTCCCAATGGCTGTGAACGAGATGTATGCCATCGCCCCTCAATGGAATAAACCCGCTCTCAAGGAAGATCTGGAGCCGACCGAAATTGAATTCCGCAATGTCGGTAAATGTTTCCCGGCCAAAGGAAAGTCCGAAGCGCCATTTGCCATACGCGACGTCAATTTCAAGATTCGCCGTGGTGAAGTGGTATCGATCATCGGCCCTTCTGGTTGCGGCAAGAGCACCATTCTGAACATGGGTTCCGGCTTATACCGCCCAACCGAAGGCGAGGTGTTCGTCAGCGGTGAAGCGGTGACCGGACCAGTACGCCAAGTCGCTTTTATGCTGCAAAAAGACTTACTCATGCCGTGGCGCAGCATCCGCCGCAATATCGAGTTGGGGCTTGAAATCCAGGGTGTGCCCGCTGCCAAGCGTCAAGCGGTTGCCAAAGATCTGCTTGAGCGGTGCCACCTCAAAGGCTTTGCCGACCACTACCCGTTCCAACTGTCGGGTGGCATGCGTCAGCGCGCTGCGCTGGCTCGTACATTGGCTATCGACCCGCAGGTGCTGTTCCTCGACGAGCCATTCTCGGCGCTGGATGCACAAACAAAAATGATCCTGCAACAAGACATGGCGCGAATGCTGTTCGATGAAAAGAAAACCGCGCTGTTCATTACCCATGACTTGATCGAAGCCATTGCTATGTCTGACCGCTTGCTGGTCATGAGCGCACGCCCCGGCACCATCATCGAAGAAATCAACATTGACCTGCCGTTGCGCGATAACCCGCTGGAACGTCGCAAGCTGCCGCAAATCGGCCCGCTGGTCGGTCGCCTGATGGAGCTGCTGCAAGTCGGGGAAGACACCGAACTGCATTGATCATTACCCGTGTGGTCGTCCACCCATTCAGGAGTTCCCATGCACACATCACTGTTTCAACGCCTGGCCTTTATTGCGCTGGGTCTGGGTATGTCTGTTGCGGCGCAAGCCCAGCCAACTGACGTCACTTACTTGCTGCCAGCACCACCCAATTCGCCTGCATTTGCACCGTGGATCATCGCTCAGGAAAAAGGCTATTACCGCGCCAAAAACCTGAACCTGACATTCATTGCGGGCAAAGGTGGCGTCGATGTCGCCAAACAGATCGGTGCCGGTAACGCCATGATCGGCGGAGCCATCGGTGATACCCCGATTGTGGTGCGGGCCAACGGCATTCCTGTGCGCACCGTGGCGGTGCTAGGCGCAGGTGGTGTGACCATGATTGCGACCAATGCTGCACAAGGCATCAACTCCATTGCCGACCTCAAGGGTAAGACGATAACTGTGATGTCTTACTCGGACACCACCTACTACGCCCTGCTGGCATCGCTGCGCAAAGCAGGTCTGAACAAGACTGACCTGAACATTCAGGCAGCCGGGCCGGCCGGTGTGTGGCAACTGTTCGCAGCGGGCAAGGCTCAGGCAATGGCAGGTGTGCCGGACTGGGTAATTAACGCCGAAGACGCCGGATTGAAAATCAAGCTGATCGCGCAATCCGAGATTTTCGAGAGCATGGCCCAGTCGATCATCGCGTCCGATGAGGCCATCGCCCAACAGCCACAAGTGATTCACGATGTTGTGCAAGCGACCCTGCAGGGCATGCGCGACATCATTGACGACCCGCACACAGCCGCCGCCACTTTTGCCAAAGCGGTGCCCGCTTACTCGGGCAAAGAACAAGCGCTGGAGAAGGTCTTCAAGCTTTACATCGAACACGTTTACGCCAATCAAACAGTGCCCGGCCGGATTGATCCGGCGCGTTTGGAATCAGTGCGCCAGTTCTACGTCAGCGAACGCATCGTTAGCCAAGAGCCAAAACTTGACGATCTCTATACCAACCAGTTCATCGACATCCAAACAGCCGGGCAATAACGGCCAGTGACAACAAGGTACTCACCTGATGAAGAATCTGAACAACTCTGTGCTGGGCAGCGTCGGCTTACTGCTCTTGTCTTTGGTGCTTTGGCAATGGGGCCCGGGCTTGCTTGGCATGCCTGAATACGTCATGCCAAAACTGAGCCGTGTGGCCCAGGAAGGCATGGTGATGTGGCAGTCCGGCGGGCTGTTGCAGCACACCTTGATTACGGCCTTCGAAATCGTCGTCGGTTTCGGTCTGGGCGCCCTGCTCGGCGTGGCCATTGGTGTGTCTCTGGGGCTCTCGCCAACGGCAGAAGCGGTGCTCTCACCCTATATTTTGGCGTTGCAAATCGCCCCAAAAGTCGCCTTTGCGCCGCTGTTTGTGATGTGGCTGGGCTACACCATTTACCCGAAAATTTTGATTGCCATCCTGATCGTGTTTTTCCCGGTGATGATCAACGTGCTCTCGGCCATCCGTACCGTTGACCCGGACATGATCAACCTGGTTCGCACGATGAGCGCAACCCGCTGGCAAATCTTCCGCTTGGTGGAGTTCCCGTCAGCGATGGCCGCGCTGTTTTCGGGGCTGCGTATTGCCTCAACCCTGGCCGTGATCGGAGTCACCGTTGGCGAGCTTGTTGGCGGCAACCAAGGGTTAGGGTTCTTGCTGGTCGATGCTGAAGGCCAAGGCAATACAGCCGGTGTATTCGTTGCCATCGTGATGCTCACCCTGATTGGGGTGCTGGCCTACGGCGCGGTGGTCTGGGCTGAAAAGCGGGTCCTGCATTACATGCCCAAAGCCATGTTGAGCACTCAATAATGACCGTCCTCAATCGTTTGCTCGAAGGCCGCCGTGTACTGGTTACTGGAGGCGCTCGCGGTTTGGGTTACGCCTTTGCCCAAGCCATTGGCCGGGCCGGTGCCCACGTCGTGATCGCCGACATTCTCGCCGAACGCGTCCAGCAATCGGCTGCGCAACTGGTAGCCCAAGGCCTGAAGGTGCAGGGTTTGACCCTCGACTTGGCACAGCCGGACTCCATCGACGCCTGCGTGGCTGAAACCACCCAACTGCTCGGCGGCCTCGACGGTTTAGTGAATAACGCATCCATCACCAATTCGGGGGGCAAAAGCTGTGAGCAACTGACCCTCGATACGTGGGATCAGGTGATGCGAGTCAATGTGCGCGGCACCTGGTTGATGACCAAAGCCTGCCTGCCAGCCCTGCGAGCCAGTGGCACTGGCGCCATTGTAAATCTGGCCTCCGACACTCCGCTGTGGGGCGCACCTAACCTGTTGGCCTATGTCGCGAGCAAAGGCGCAATCATCGCCATGACCCGCAGCTTGGCCCGCGAACTGGGCAGCGACAACATTACCGTCAACGCCATCGCGCCGGGGCTGGTGCTGGTCGAAGCCACTGCCTACGTGCCCGAAGCTCGCCACCGTTTGTACAACGATCAGCGGGCGATTCAACGCCCGCAACTTCCCGAAGACGTCAGCGGCGCCGTGCTGTTTGCGCTGTCTGACCTCGCTCGTTTTATCACTGGACAAACCCTGCCGGTCAACGGCGGGTTCGTCATGCCTTGACCTGGAGATGACCATGACTGACCTATCTGCACAACAAGACACCCCAAAAAGCTGGGAACAGCCAGAGGGCAGCAACCTCGCCAGTTGGATGAGCACCCGTATTGCCCGCTACGAAACCCGGCAATACGACTGGAATGCGCTGAAATTTCAGGCGGACTACGACCCCAAGTTTCGCCGGGCGCAAATGCGTTACATCGGCACCGGCGGCACGGGGGTCAGCACTGACATGAACACCATTCCCTCGGAGCACTTCACGTTCTCCACCATGGTGATTCCGGCCGGTCACGAAGGCCCGCCGCACATACACACTGACGTTGAAGAAGTGTTCTTCGTGCTGCGCGGCAAACTAAAAGTGGTGATCGAGAAGGACGGAGAGCGCTTCGAAACCATCCTCAACGACCGCGACGTAATTTCCGTGCCACCGGGTGTATACCGCGAAGAAATAAACATCGGCGACGAAGACGCACTGATGTGCGTGATGCTCGGCGCGAAAAAGCCGCTAACCCCGACTTACCCGCCAGAACACCCTCTGGCCTCAATCAAGCGCGGATAAACCCATGTTGCATGCCACCGAAAATCACGCTGTGCAACTGACTGCCGACCTTGAGTCTCAGTTAACCCGCGACTTTCCTCTGCGTACGCTGGCGATCGCAGGCGGTCGCCAAGCCCTTCGCGAATGCGGAATCGGGCCCGTCATTGTGCTGTTGCACGGCATCGGCTCGGGCTCAGCATCGTGGTTAGAGGTGGCGCAAAAGATGGGCCAAAGTGTTCGTGTGATTGCTTGGGATGCACCCGGCTACGGGGAGTCCACACCACTAAGGTCGTTAGCCCCAGATGCCTCGGATTACGCCGAACGCCTGCTGCTCATGCTCAACGCACTGGACGTGCAGCGCTGTGTGCTGGTGGGGCATTCCCTTGGTGCGATTACGGCCACAGCGTTCGCCAGTGGCGTGCAACAACAGCGGGTCTCTCGGCTGGTGCTGATCAGCCCTGCTCAGGGTTATGGTCATCCGGCGCACGCTTTACAGCGTCAAGAAGTACGCAGCAAACGCCTGCGTGCTCTGGAGCAACTGGGCATTCAACACATCGCTGAGCAACGCAGTGCCTACATGCTTTCACCCTCCGCCAGTGAACTCGCAAAGGCTTGGGTGCAATGGAATATGGCGCGGCTCAACTCCGACGGCTATCGCCAAGCCATTGAGTTGTTGTGTGGAGATGACTTATTGCGCCACGCACCGCTGTCGATGCCTTGCGAAGTGCATTGCGGCGAAGCCGATGGCATTACTCCACCCGAACGCTGCCTGACCTTGGCCAAAGCCTTGGGCGCCACGTTCTCCCTTATCGCCGATGCTGGGCACGCCAGCCCCATCGAACAACCTTGCGTGGTAGCGGGCCGGCTGGTTTGCGCCATTAACCAATCCCTGACAGGTGCATCGCTATGAACGATTCAGATCTGCCAAAGGACGCACAGGACAAATACATTGTGCCGGGGCTAGAGCGCGGCCTGTTGCTGCTGTGCGAGTTCAGCCGGCGCAACCGTACGTTAACCGCCCCCGAACTGGCCCGCCGTTTGGCATTGCCGCGCTCGACCATCTTTCGCCTGCTGATGACCCTCGAAACCATGGGCTTTGTCACCCGCAGCGGCAATGAATACCGCTTGGGCATGTCGGTGCTGCGCCTTGGCTTTGAGTACTTGGCCTCGCTGGAGCTGACCGAACTAGGGCAGCCATTGCTGGCGCGTTTATGCGACCGCCTCAACTACCCAAGCAATCTGGTGGTGCGCGATGGTCGCTCGATCGTTTACGTGGCCAAAGTGTCACCGCCTTCGGTGTTCTCCAGTGCGGTGACTGTCGGCACCCGACTGCCCGCTCACGCCACCGTTTTGGGGCGTATTTTGCTGGAGGATCTGTCTCTGGCCGAACTGCGTGAGCTGTACCCAGAGGATCATCTGGAGCAGCACTCAGCTTGTACGCCCAAGACGGTATTGGAACTGTTTGATCTGGTCCAAGCCGACCGTCAGCGTGGTTTCGTCAGCAGCGAGGGTTTCTTCGAATCCGCCATTTCTACCGTCGCTGCTCCCGTGCGCGATCAGACCGGCCAGATCGTCGCAGCGTTGGGGGTCACGATCCCGACCGCGCAAATCAGTCACGTCAACTTCAACGAACTGCTCCTGCAAGTGCGCCGCAGCGCTGATGAGTTGTCGCGGCTGCTCAACTACAACAGCGCTTCGGGCCACGACGGCCAGCCGCGCGTGACGGCCCTGATGAGGGATTGAGATGAGCCTCTATCAACTGCAAGACAGCATCGCAATTGTTACCGGCGGCTCGTCCGGCATCGGCTTGGCCTGCGCCCAACTGCTGCTGCAAGCCGATGCCGCTGTGGCCATCTGTGGCCGCGACGAAGCACGCCTGCGTAAGGCCGAAATGGAGCTGCGCCAACGCTTTCCTCAAGCGCGGTTGCTGGCGCAGGTGTGCGACGTGCTTGATGCAGACTCGGTTAACGCTTTTGCGTCGGCCAGTCTGGCTGCTTTAGGCCCTGCCAGTGTGCTGATCAATAACGCTGGGCAAGGCCGAGTATCGACCTTCGCTGCCACCACTGACAGCGCCTGGACCGAAGAGCTGAACCTCAAATTTTTCTCGGTCATTAACCCGGTACGTGCCTTCAAAGCCCAACTGCAAGGTGTGCCTAATGCCGCCATCGTTTGTGTGAACTCGTTACTGGCCTGCCAACCAGAACCGCACATGGTCGCTACTTCCGCCGCCCGCGCAGGGGTTAAGAATCTGGTGCGTTCGCTGGCCACCGAATTTGCCAGTGAGGGTATTCGGGTCAACGGCATTCTCATTGGTCTGGTCGAGTCCGGGCAATGGCGGCGCCGTTTCGAAGCCCGCGAAGAGCGAAGCTTGGATTGGGCCCAATGGACCGCTCAGCTTGCGCAAAAAAAACACATTCCCTTGGGGCGCCTGGGCCTGCCGATTGAGGCTGCCCGAGCGATCCTTTTTTTGGCCTCGCCTCTTTCGGCTTACACCACAGGCAGCCATATCGATGTTTCTGGAGGCCTGTCCCGTCATGCGTAATGAAAATACTGTCACCGTTGGCGCTGCCATCACTGCATTTCTTGAACAATGCGACGTCAAAGCTGCATTCGGCGTGATCTCGATCCATAACATGCCGATCCTCGACGCCTTCGCCGCGCGGGGCAACATCCGCTTTGTAATGGCTCGTGGTGAAGCCGGTGCCACCAATATGGCCGACGCCTACGCTCGAACCACCGGTGGTTTAGGCGTTTGCCTGACATCAACGGGCACCGCAGCCGGTAACGCCGCCGGGGCGATGGTCGAAGCACTGACCGCAGGCACACCGCTACTGCACCTTACCGGCCAGATCGAAACGCCTTATCTGGATCAAGAATTCGCGTATATCCACGAAGCCCGCGACCAGTTGACCATGCTCAAGGCCGTCTCGAAAGCGGCCTTCCGCGTGCGCAGCGTTGAGACAGCCCTCAGCACCATCAAACTGGCCGTGCAGACTGCCCTCACCGCACCCACAGGGCCGGTCAGCGTAGAAATCCCGATCGACATTCAGTCGACGTTTATCACCATGCCCACCGACCTGTCCCCTCTTCCGATCGCTGTGGCGGTGCCGTCGCCCGAAGCGCTGGATCTGATGGCCGAGCGTTTGGTCACGGCCAAGCGCCCGCTGTTGTGGCTCGGCGGCGGCGCACGTCATACAGGCCCACACGTTAAGCGCCTATTGGACATGGGCATCGGCGTGATCACCTCGACCCAAGGTCGTGGCGTGGTCAACGAAGATGACGAGCGCTGCCTTGGGGCATTTTCGCAAAACAAACGGGTGGAGCAGTTTCTGCAAAGCTGCGACGCCCTGCTGATCGCGGGTTCGCGCCTGCGCAGTAACGAGACCTTCAAGTACACGCTAAAGCTACCGCGCAATACGCTGCGCATCGACGCCAACCCGGCCATTGAAGGTCGCAGCTACAACAGCGAACTGTTCGTCTGCGGTGATTCGGCGCTGGCACTTGAGGGGCTCGCGGATCGACTGGAAGGCCGGCTACAGATCGATCCGCAATTCTTAGGCGAGCTCAAAACCGTGCGCGAACAATCGCGCACGCAACTGATTGCCGATCTGGGCCCGTATTCGGCGATGGTCGAGCAACTACAAGCAGTTACCGGGCGAAATTTTTCGTGGGTGCGCGACGTGACGCTGTCCAACAGCATCTGGGGCAATCGTCTGCTGACGCTGGTCCATCCTCGCTCTGGCGTACATGCGCTAGGCGGCGGAATTGGTCAGGGGCTGTCGATGGGTATCGGTGCAGCGGTAGCTGCGGCTGAAACCGCGCCAGAACGCAAGGTCTTCGCCCTGGCCGGGGACGGCGGTTTTATCCTCAACCTCGGCGAGCTGGCAACCCTGGTGCAGGAAAACGCCAACGTGGTGATTTTGCTGATGAACGACCAGCGCTACGGCGTCATTCGCAATATTCAAGACGCGGTGTACGGCAGCCGCCACTGCTATGTCGACCTGCACACACCCGATTACACCAAGCTGGCTGAGTCATTGAACCTGCGCCACGGTCTGGTCACTGACCTGAAGAATTTCGCCAGCATCGTCAACAGCGCACTCGCTCAACCCGGCCCCTTCCTGCTGGAAGTCGACATGCTCAGTGTCGGCAACTTCGCAACCCAGTTCGCCGGGCCGCCCAACAGCGAAACCAAAGCGCAAAAAGCCACCGCCTGAGGAGTTCGTCATGCTGCATATCACTATGATCGGCTGCGGCGCCATTGGCATTGGCGTCCTTGAACTGCTGGAGAAAGACCCACAGATGTGCGTCGACTCTGTCATTGCTTCAGCCGGTACCGAAGAGCTGGTGCGCCAACGCTTGGCCAGTTTCAAACAACCGCCACAGGTGCTGACCGCGCTGCCCGCCGACGCACGCCCCGACTTGCTGGTTGAGTGCGCCGGGCACCGCGCCATCGAAGAACACGTACTGCCAGCCCTAGAGCGTGGCATTGCCTGCCTGATCGTGTCAGTGGGCGCGCTGTCCGAAGTGGGCCTGGTGGAACGTCTGGAAGCAGCAGCCGAGCGCGGTCGCACCCGCATCCAATTACTCCCAGGCGCCATCGGGGGCATCGATGCCTTGTCGGCAGCCAAGGTCGGCGGGCTGGAGTCAGTCAACTACACCGGCAAAAAACCGGCGTGTGCCTGGAAAAACACGCCTGCCGAACAGGCCTGTGACTTGGACAGCATTACCCAGGCCACGGTGATATTTCAGGGCAGCGCCCGGGAAGCAGCACGCCTTTATCCAAAAAACGCCAACGTCGCGGCAACCTTGTCGCTGGCAGGTTTGGGCCTTGATCGCACCCACGTAACCCTTATCGCTGACCCGCTGAGTGAAGAGAACGTTCACCACTTCGAAGCGCGCGGCGCCTTCGGCGGCTTCGAACTGAGCTTGCGAGGCAAACCGTTAAAAGCCAATCCGAAGACCTCGGCACTGACCGTGTACAGCGTTGTTCGCGCCTTGGGCAACCACGCTCACGTGATTTCGATTTAGGAAACAGCCAATGACTCTTGAACAGACTTTACCGATTTGCATTGCTGGTGAGTGGCGACTGGGGCGCGGCGAACGCTACGCCACGTATTACCCGGCCACCGGGGCAGCCGTTGCCTGGCTCAATGCTGCCAGTGTCGAGGACGTTGAAGACGCCGTGCAAGGCGCTCATCAGGCGTTTTTGCACAGCGGCTGGGCCCAGCGCAAACCGCACGAACGGGCGAGTGTGCTATACCGCATCGCCGAGCTGATGCGTGAGCGCAGCGAGGCGCTGGCGCAATTACAACGCCAAGACAATGGCAAACCCATCAATGAAACCCGTGCCTTGGTCGCCAGCGCGGCGGGCACGTTTCAATTCTTTGCCTCGGCCTGTGAAACCCTCGAAGAAACCATCACGCCGTCTCGAGGTGATTTCATCAGCATGAGTGTTTACGAGCCAATGGGGGTGATTGCGGCAATCACACCGTGGAACTCACCGATTGCCAGTGAAGCCCAAAAGGTTGCGCCAGCACTGGCGGCGGGCAACGCAGTAGTGATCAAACCCGCAGAAATCACCCCGTTAATGGCGCTGCAATTGGCCCACATCTGCGAAGAAGCCGGGTTGCCCAAAGGCCTGCTCAGCGTGCTGCCGGGCAAGGGGACATTGCTCGGTGATGCGCTAACCCGCCACCCGTTAGTCAAGCGTGTGTCGTTCACCGGTGGCACCAAAACCGGCAAACACATCGCCCACATTGCCGCCAACAAAATGATGCCGGTGTCGCTAGAGTTGGGCGGTAAGTCCCCCACGATCGTACTCGATGACGCCGACCTTGATCATGCAGTGGCCGGGGTGCTGTACGGCATCTTTAGTTCTTCGGGCGAAGCTTGCATCGCTGGCTCGCGCTTGTTTGTCGCTCGCGCACTGTACGAGCCATTTATGGCCCGACTGGTGGCTGCCGCCGCCGAATTGCGCGTTGGTGACCCGGCGGATGAACGCACACAAATGGGCCCTCTGATAAGCGCGGGGCACCGCGAATCGGTTGAGCGCTATGTCGCGCTGGGGTTGGCCGAGGGCGGGCGTTTACGGCTGGGCGGCCAACGCCTGAGCGGTGGCCTGTATGACCAAGGCTTCTACTACCCGCCGACCATTCTTGAGGGTTTGAACAACCACCAACAGGTGTGCCAAGAGGAGATCTTCGGGCCGGTGTTGATTGCCATGCCATTCGATGATGAAGCGCAATTGCTTCAACAGGCCAACGACAGCCTGTACGCCTTGGCGGCAGGTATTTGGACCCGCGACTACAAGCGCGCTTGGGCGCTGAGCCGACAAATTCAGGCGGGCACGGTCTGGATCAACACTTACAAACAATTTTCGATTTCTACGCCATTTGGCGGCTGGCGCGACAGCGGTTTGGGCCGTGAAAAAGGCCGGCTCGGCATCCAGCAGTACATGGAACAAAAAAGCCTTTATTGGGGCATGAACCCGCAGCCACTGGCCTGGGCCGGTGTGCAACAAGAGGTAGTGTAATGAGCGTTTTAGGCATTGATGAAGTTACCTATGGCGTCGAGGACCTTGAGACCAGTGTTCGGTTCTTCAAAGACTGGGGGCTGACCAAAGTCAGCGAGCAACCTGACGAAGTCATCTTCGAAACCCTCAACGGCTGTCGCATCGTATTGGCCGATATCAACAAGCCCGGCCTGCCACCCGCCATCGAGGCGGGCTCGACCGTGCGCGAAGTGGTCTGGGGCGTTGCGAGCGAAGCAGACCTCACGCTTTACAGCGAACGTATTGCCAATGATCCCGGCTTTATCGAAGCCAGCGGACGCATTGGTTGCACCGACCCCAACGGGTTGGCGATCCGCTTACAAGTGACGCGCAAACGCGAGTTGAACATCGAGTGCAGCGGCCACAACACGTGGCAAACCAAGGGCCGGATCAACAAGGCGGCGCCCGTCTACGAACGTGCAACGCCCATTGAAGTGGGCCATGTGGTGTTTTTCGTCAAGGACGTAAACGCCTGCGAAGCCTTCTATCACGAACGATTTGGCTTTCAGGCCTCAGATCGCTACCCGGATCGCGGCGCCTTTCTGCGCACCGCCGAAGAAGGGGGCCACCATGACCTGTTCATGCTGCAACTGCCCGCCCCTCGCGCGGGCCTGAACCACGTGGCCTTCACCGTGCGCGATGTGCACGAAGTATTTGGCGGCGGCATGCACATTTCCCGCAGCGGCTGGGCAACAGAAATCGGCCCGGGGCGGCACCCTGTTTCATCGGCGTTCTTTTGGTATTTCAAGAACCCGGCCGGTGCGCTGGTTGAGTACTACGCCGACGAAGACCAACTGACCGGCGAATGGCAGCCACGTACCTTCGAACCCGGGCCTACGGTGTTTGCCGAATGGGCAATCGCAGGCGGGATCGACGGCAATACGCGACGTCAGCAAAACATCGAGGCGCCACTAGGCAAGTTTCTCACCGACAAGCCGAAACCCTGAGCCCAAACCCGGGAGCCAAACATGAGCGAATCCTTGCTGGTGACCGTGCTGCTCAAGCACGACCAATCGAAAAACCTGCAAGCCATCCAGCAGCACATGAAACAGCAAGACTGGTGGGAGTGTTTCCCTCCGCAAGGCGTTGAGGTGATGTCCTGGACCGTTGCAATGGGCTTGGGCCAGATCGTCACGTTGCGGCTGCCCCCACGCTTGCTGGCGACACTTAACGTTGAGCTGGAACGCTCGGCTTGGGGCGTATTCAGCACCGAAGTTTTCCCCACGTATGACTTTGTTCCCGTGCGCGAAATGATCCGCGAACGGGTACGCAAAGGAGGCCAATAAAATGAGCAATAACCAACCCTACTTGCAACAGCATCAGGCCCGGAAACGTCCAAACACTCAGTTTGAAGAGTTGCTCGGAGACTCGATCGAACGCGCGTTTAGTAATGGCGTCAGCGAATTGCCTGACCTGCTCGCCCACCTGAATCTGGCTGGCCCACCTTGCCCGCTGACCACAGGAGAGTGGACACCGCAGGCCTATACAACCTTGATGGCTCGGCTGGGCGAATGACCCGCCGGAGGAAAATAAGAAATGAACATGAATACAACCGTTGACCCTGTAGAAAACCTCTTGGCAAATGGCTTAAAGAACCTCTGGTTCCCGGTTTTGCCTTCCGACCAGTTGGGCGAAAAGCCTGTGTCAATTCGTCGACTGGGCTACAAAATTGCCCTGTGGCGTGACAATGATGGACGCGTGCATGCGTTAGAAGATCACTGCCCCCATCGCGGAGCGCCCTTGTCGCAGGGGCCAGTGTTGGGCGACCGCTTGCAATGTCCTTATCACGGTGTCGAAGTGCGTTGCGACGGCACCGTCACTAAAGTTCCCGGTAGCCCCGGCTGCAAGCTTGAGAGTAGCCGCCCGACGCGGATGTTCCATGCTCGCGAAGTGGCGGGCGCAATCTTTTTGTACAACGCGGCAGACCCGCATCTGGACACCCCACCCGAACTGGCCCTGCCCGAGCAACTGACCTCACCGTTGTGGAGCAGCTTCGTGTGCTACGCCGAGTGGAAAGGCGACTATCGTTACGTCATCGATAACGTAATGGACCCGATGCACGGCACTTACCTGCACAAAATGTCGCACTCCATGAGCGAAGGCGAAGCGACTGCCAAGTTCGTTACACGCGACACCGACAATGGTTTCTTCTTCGAAAAAGAAGGCCAGCGCGGGGTCAACTTCGACTGGACCGAGTTTATGGATGACAGCTGCCACTGGTTGCGTCTGGAAATTCCGTATCCGAAAACCGGTGGTCCGGGCGGTAACTTCACCATCATCGGCAGTTACACCCCTAGCAGCCCTTCATTGTCAGCCGTGTTCCATTGGCGGTGCCGCCCATTAACCGGCTGGCAGCGCGATACGTGGCGCTTCCTTTACAAGAACCGTCTGGAAGCACGCCACTGGGCAGTGCTGGAACAGGACCGGTTGCTGCTCGAATTCATGGAGCCGGACGCCAACCAACGAGAAAACCTCTACCAACATGACCTCGGTGTGGTGCGTCTGCGCCGTTACCTGAAAAACGCGGCCAAGGCTCAACTGGAGCTGATCGACGCGAAGCAGTTGTCATGAGCCCAGCCGTGCAGCGCATTCAAGCCGGCTCATTGAATGAGCCAGCGAGCAACACCTGGACGAATGCGTTGCTGATCGGCAACGACGTGGTGATGTCCGGCATGACCGGGCATCCCGCCACGCGTCACGCGGTTGAGTCCGGCACCCCACTGGGCACCTACGCCCAAACCCTGATCGTATTGAAAAAAGTTCAAGCTCTGGTCGAGGCGGCGGGCGGGCATGTCGGTAACATTTACCGGTTAACGGTGTATGTCACCGACATCTCAGACAAGGACGAAGTGAGCAACGCACGGCGTGATTTTTTTGCCCATCAGGCGGTGTTCCCGACGTCCACGCTGGTGCAAGTCAATGCGTTGGTATTTCCCGAACTGCGGGTGGAGATCGAGGCCAGCGCGCGCCTTGACCTCGACTTGCGAACTGTCGAAAAGAGGTGACCGATGTCCCACTCCTCCCCCCTCAACGCGCTCGTACATACCTTGCGTTATGAAGCACAAGGCATCATCAGCGTGGAATTGCGGCCCTATGGCGATACCGTATTCGCGCCGTTCGAAGCCGGTTCGCACATTGACCTGCATTTACCCAATGGCTTGGTGCGCAGTTATTCGCTGCTCAACTCACCGAGCGATCAAGGCCGTTATGTGGTCGGTATCCTTCGCGACCGGAGCAGCCGTGGGGGCTCGCAATATGTGCACGAGCAACTGCGGGTCGGCATGCAACTGTCGATTTCTTCGCCGCGCAATAACTTTCAGCTCGACCCCAACGCCAGACACAGTGTGTTGGTGGCAGGTGGCATTGGCATTACCCCGATCTACTGCATGTTTCGCCAGTTGCTGGCACTGGGTAAGTCCGCCGAGCTGATCTACTGCGCCCGTACACGACAGGAAGCGGCATGGGTGCAAGAACTCAGTGAGTTGGACGCAAAAGTGGTCTACCACTTCAACGATGAAAAAGGTGTGCCGCCAAATTTGAGCGCTTACTTGGCGGATCAGCACCGCGACACGCATTTTTATTGCTGCGGCCCGACGCCAATGCTTGATGCCTTCGAAAACACCTGCGAAAGCCTCGGCTACCCTAATGCACATATCGAACGTTTTGCCGCAACTGAACTGCCACCGTCCGAAGATGCACAAAGTCGTTACAGCGTTGAGTTGAAAAAAACCGGCAAGACTTTGTCAATTGAGCCCGGACTGAGTTTGCTTGACGCGCTGCTAGAGGCGGGTTGTGACATTGAGTACAGCTGTCGCGAAGGGGTGTGTGGCTCGTGCGAAACACGGGTATTGGAGGGGGACATTGATCATCGCGATGGTGTCCTGACCAAAGCCGAGCGGGCGACTAATACATCCATGATGGTGTGTGTGTCCGGCTGTAAAAGTGCGCGCCTGGTGCTCGACTTATAACCTTTATTTCGATTCATACATAAAACAGGCCAGCATGATTGTTGGCCTTTTTTTAGGCGCGTGAAATAAATACGCACAGGTAACGTGCAATTTAGTTACTTCTTACTCCTCCCGTTTCACGGGCAATACAAGAACATATGCCCCCCCTATAAATCATTGCTTTTTCTACACTTACTGCCTAGCCCAGCCACAACCAGACGGTGGCATAGTTCCTGCTTTATCAACCCTGAATCCATCATTAATACGCTGTATTACCTACGAAACAGCGAATATAAAAAGCACTTTAAATCAGCAACGCCTTAACCACCTGCCTATTGCCACTTTATAGGCAAGCGTAAAAGTGTTGCCCATCACTTTGCAGTGCTCAACTTTGCAGGGAAAACCAACATGAAAAAATCCGTAGCATGTCTGGGCTTAATGTTCTGGAGCGTCATAAGTTTCGCAAGTGAAACAGGCCCTGCTGTATCAGCAGCACCGGCGACCGTTAAAAAGCCGTTTCCGCATATTGCCTGGCGCAGTGATGATGGCGATACCCGTTTGGATATCGGCGGTGCTTTGCGCATTAACTACCGTGACGAACATTGGGAGACCACACAAAATAATAGTCGATTGCTGTTCGATACTTTTCGCGTTGATATACAGGCGAGTCACAAAAACCTGTTCAGTGATGTGGGCTATTGGTTTCAAGATGACGGCAAGCGCTCTATTGATCGTGGCTTTGTAGGCTATCAGCTGAACAGCCAATCAAATATACAACTGGGCGCGCCGCTCAAACCGTTCGGCGTGGAACCCTACCCACAATTTGGCTGGAGTTATCACCTGCCCTTTTTTATGGGTTACGGTGTTAGCGCAGGCTCAGGCTTGAAGTACAGCTACAAGGATCAGGATTGGGACCTGCAACTCGGTTACTTTGCGCGCATGCTGCCTTCCGACATCCGCTACTCGCCGGAAGTTGGGCGCTACGCCGACCTCAAGGACAATGCGATCCCCTTCACGCAATCGCTTCAGAACAATGAAAAACGCAACCAGCTCAATGCCCGGGTTGCGCGAACCTTCACTAACAATGGCTGGAAAGCCGAAGTGGGTGCATCGCTAGCAACCGCCGAATTGTATAACGCCACCACCAAAGACAACGGCGACTACTGGGGCGGCGGCGTTCACGCCATCATCAATGCTGGCCAGTGGACTGTGACCACTCAAGGCATTCGCTATGCGTATGATCCTAAAAACCCGGCAGGTGTCAGTAAAGACTCAGTGCTAATGGGCGCCAATGGCCTGACCCCTGCCTATTTGATCGCCTCCAAAGCCACCATTGCCTCGCTCAATATTGGCTACGACATCCCCACACCTCAGTTGGGACAACTAAAGAAGATCAAGCTGTACAACGATTACAGCCGCATGATGAAAGACAAGAGCGGTTGGGATGACTCGCAAATGTACACCGTCGGTATGCAGTTTCTGGCGATGCCCGTCATGGGCTGGATTGACCTGACTTGGGCACAAAATGCCAACCCATTTGGCGGAGCAGAAAACGGTACAGGCTTCACCAACACACAGTCGAGCGGAAGTAATAAGTGGTACTACCGCACGAACGTCAATATTGGATATTACTTTTGATGTGCGGGTAACAATGGCTGCCGAAGGAGCTCTATCCGTCGGCAGCTTTAATTTCTGGCGACTTGGCCCGTGACCAGAGGGTTGCGCTCACCACACATGGGGCAAGGTTTAATCTTAAACATCCAGCGAAATATCCCTGCCAGATGCGGACCAAACCTACAGACACGCCATTTTCAACATGACAAAACTCCCTTCACCTACAACAAACCTGCATTTAGACCCTTTCGTCCTCCGACCCAGGTGATAACTATGGAAATCAGGCATCTGCGATATTTTTTGGCTGTTGCCGAAGAACTGAACTTTACCCGGGCTGCTAAACGCGTCCACATTGAGCAGTCACCTTTGTCTCGGGCAATAAAGTGTCTGGAAGATGACTTAGGCGTCCCCCTGCTAAAACGTAATTGCCGAAGTTTGGAGCTCACGGTTGCCGGGCACATTTTTAAAGAACAAAGCTTGAATGTATTGGCTGCGCTTAATGAAGCCAAACAGCACGTCATTCAGGGCGTCGAGTCTGGGTTAAAACGGGCGATTGAGCCGGTGATTGAACAAAGAACAGACCAACTGCACTACAAAGGTTTTTATGGCTCGATTGAACTCAACACGACGGATAACGTGCTGTTCGGGAAACTGATTTTTTTGCGCCCATTCATCAGCTACAAAGGGCAAACTGCCGCGCAACTGTACAGCGCATTTAAAGATGCCGTTGATCATTACCTCATAACCTCCCTCAGCGAACCCACAGTCAGTTCGCGCCATATATGCCTTGAGCAAGAACTTTACAACACCGCACAAACGATGGCTCATCCGTTGCACATGAGCGTTACACAGTGGGTTCATTACGCATTAAAGGGGTATGTGCAAAAGAGCAAACAGAAATAATACGTGTCGTCAGAGCACATCACGCTTGAGCAAAAATGCACGAATTTCATCAATCGCCGTGTCTGGACTTACTTGGCACGTGACCCACCCCAAGCGCCTGGCAGCTTCGATGTTTTGTGCCAAATCATCGAAAAAAATAATCTGCGCTCCCGCAAAACCACTCAACCTTTCAAGCCGTGTATAGAACTGCACATCGGGTTTGGCACAGTGCTGCTCAAAAGACAGCAATCTGAAATCGCATAATTTGAATACACCAAAGCGCTCCAAATACCCCCAATGGCAGGCATTAATATTTGAAAGCAGTGCCAATGTGTAGCCCTTGTCGTGCAGTTGGCCAAGCAATGCTGCTGCGCCCGGTTGTAAGCCTTCAATGCGTTGATGAACAAACCATGACTCAATGTCTGACAAGCTCCAAGTCCATTCAAACAGGTGCTCTAGGGCCGTAAAAAACACTGTCGACTCCAATGCCCCCAGACCGTACAACTGAGTGAGGCGCTGATACTCCTTTTTCTGCAGTTCTGACTCAAAGCGCGCATGGGCCTTTAGCCGTACAAGCACGTTACCCAAGTCAAAACAAATGAGTGGGGGCATGGCTGAGTCCTACCCATGTTCGGTTGCGCTAAATGTTCGAAAAATACCCTGTTCCCCGGCTTCGGCATCTGCGATTCGCACTTGTGTATTCACCCGCATCGGCTGTGGCAGCGCATCCAGAGAGAAGAACCCCACTTCAGCAATTTCACCATCAGGCGCCCACGGCCCCCGTTCGCTGATCGAACACACGAAAGAAATCACCAGATCCGATTTATGAGGCGCGCAATAAATGCCCACAAGTCGCTCGACGATCACGTGGTAGCCCGTCTCCTCCAAAACCTCGCGAACCACCCCATCTTCAGGAGACTCGTTGTCTTCAAGTCGGCCACCTGGGGTGGTCCAGCCATAGGGAGGGTAATTGCGCCTCACACACAGCACCTCACCCGTCTGATTAAAAATTGAAGCAAATACACCGATGGTGGTCATGACAAACGCCCCCCAGTGCTCGAAGTGCCTTTTAGGCTCGCGCCCGCTCGCCAGCCCTGAGAGGGCGCTTCGCCTTGTACGTAAGCCGGATTGCCATAGGCCAGGTTGTTGGCGCCGATATCACGTGTGACTACTGATCCGGCCCCAATAAAGGCGCCCTCTCCAATCGTGACATGGCCTAACAATGTGCAGCCGCTGCCGATTTTAGAGCCTTTGAGCATTCGCGGCGCGCACAAGCTCTCCCCGTCCCGCCAGCGCATTTCATTGTCATTGACGGTGACAACACGGGCGCCAATCTGCACGTCATCTGCAATGATGCAGCCGCCAGTGATATGAGTAAGCGCTGAAATACGCACCCGATTACCCACCTGTGCATCCCGTTCGATACACACCAGATGTGAGATCACACTGTCGCAGCCGATTTTTACACCTGCGCGAATCACGCACTGATGACCAATCACCGTACCGGCTCCAATCTCAACCCCTGAACACACCACAGCACCAGCCCGGATACACACCCTGTCGCCAAGGGTGACCATGCCACAACTGAGGCCATTGTCTTCGGTTGGAATAAACATCACCTGTTCGCTGATGCTGACGTTCTCGGCAAAAGTGACCAAGCCTAAACGCTCGGCCTCCCACAACGTCATCGCTTCATTTACTACCATAGCTGGCGCTCCCTTATCATCGATTGAGGGCCTGCATAACGACCCAAAGATTGGCTGTACAGACTTTCACCCAGCAGCCCACGTGCCACCTGACCTCGAAGCACATCGCACGTACCGTCAGCAATCCTGAGTCCCAGCAGATCGCTCAATACTTTCCCCAGACCGTTATCCGCCACATACCCCTGCGCTCCGTGAACCAACATGGCCCACTGCACAGCCGCAATCGCCGCCTCTACGCTTTCGGCTTTGACCATCGCCGCATCGACATAGCTGTAGAGATGCCGATCCAGCCGTTGCGCAACGCTTTGCACTAACAACCAAGCCATATGTAGATGAGCGGCATGCTGGGCGTATGCCTGCTGAAGATGGGTGAAACGACCAATGGGGCCATCGAACGCGTGGCGGGTCTGCAAGCGCTCTTTGACATGATCAAGCGCCGTTTGCGCAGCCCCTATCGCGGTAGCCGCCACGCAACACCGCCAAAATGAAAAGTGCGTTGTAAACAGACTAAACCCTTGGCCCTCACCCCCCACGCGATGGCATTTGGGGACAAACACCTCATTGAGTTCCAGCGCGCCCCACGAGCAACCGTGCAAGCCCAATGAGGGAATGTCACGAATCACAACCCCTTTTGCGCCAGCAGGTACCAGAAAGACGCTCAGCCCACGGGCCAAGTCCGGGACGTTGGCAAACACGATGTAAAGGTTTGCCTGTCGCAGGCGTGAGACGAACTGCTTGCTCCCCTCAAGCCTGTAACCGTCTCGCTCGCGCGTCGCTGTCGTTTGCAAGGCGTGTAAATCTGAACCTGCGCAAGCTTCGGTAATGCACACCGCAGCAAAACTTCGGCCAGATGCAATGCTTTGCAGGGCCTCATGGAATGAATGCCCCTTCACCACGCTCAAAATACGCCCATGACCGAGCCCTGGAACATCGCGCAGATCAAGACTCAAGGCACCAAAAAAACGGAATATTTCCATCATTTTTTCGGCACTGCATATGGGGCTGCGACCACAGTGATCAGAGAAATCCAACTGACAAAGCTCGGGAATCAGAGAGCGCCAAACCACCGGCGAATGAAAGTCAGATGTGCCCTCAAGCGCTTGGAAGCACTCGGACATTCGGGCGCAGGTGCCGGGGTCAAAAAGACGGGAAAGCGTCGATTCACAAAGAAAAGCCATAAAAGGCTCCGTGCTTAATGAGTCAGAGAAGACGCTATGTTTTCTACACCTGCTGCCCACCTGCCACAAATACCTTTCAGGTCTGGCCCCCGACCTGAAAAGGGGGGGAGTTATGGTTGTACGTCACTCGCTGTGCTGAGGCGGCTGTTAACCCGTTGTTGGATTCATGGCTGGCAGTTCATGCCAAGGCAACCCGCTCCATGCGCCTTTTTGGGGTGTTTGCAACAAGGTCAGGCTGTTGTCGTCAAAGTGACCACCCAATGGGTCTGCTCTGAAAGCCAGAACCCACTGCTGACGCCCTGTGATGAAGGCTTGACCCAATTCATTCCAGCTGTTGAAGCAGTCTTGTGCACGCTGCGCATTAAGCAGCAGGATGCGCCAGCCTGTTTCGGGAGGCAGCCAATCGAACAGCATCGCGCAACGGACTAGAAAAGCCGTGCGCACGCAAGCAAATGCCATAGCTGAACGTGGGTCATCGGTGTGCCCCAGTTGGTCAAGATCAAAGCGAAACCACTGACGTTCGAGCATGGAGGTCAAGTGCTCGCGTATTTGTGCATCGCTCGCCTGATTGCGATAGCCCATTTGATGCAACAGCGGCGCCCTGAAGAACGCTTTGCTCTTATCCTCAAAGCAATGTGTGGCGGGGTCATAGAAGCCTGTCATGCCAATGGCATTGACCATCGGCTCTGCCAACGACAACGCCCAGTGTTTGCGCTCGCTAAAACGCTGAATGGGCTCAACACCCGTGCGAGGGCGTATGACTAACCACAACACCAAAAAGATAAGCAGGAAAATCACAATCGCTGTCATGCCAAATGCCTCATCGGGTTCGTGTTTGCCAGTGCAGAAGGTCGGCTGCCTGCGTCGATGACATATCGACCCACTGTATGCCCTCGGTTCTGTAGTGATGCTCGTCCGACAACCCTGGAGTACGCGCAGCGTTGAGGATGTGACGAGCCGCATATCGCACTGAAGCCGCTTTGGGGGCAACCTGCGTTAACAGCTCAGGCTGCCGGGCAGCCACCAGCCATTCGACCATCGCCGAAGGGGACTGAAGGCGCGAAAACAGTTGCGGGTAAAGGGCTACCAAACGGGTCTGAGCACTCGGGTCAGTGACATCTTCAAGCCGTAGCCACCCGGCTTGTGTGCGCACAATTGCGATGGCAATGCAGTCAGCAGGTGTTTGCTCATCCGTGCCCACAGCATTGAGTAAGGCAAGCAAGGGTGTGTAATAACGCTCAATGGGTGGGCGGTTCTGCTTGCCTTTGACTTGATCGACAGTCAATGCGCCATTGTTTTGTAGCGTGATGCTGACAGTAATGTGCGGCTGATTTTGAGCATCGCGCAGGCTGAAGACCCGCATGTGCCCCTGCTCGACCGCCTGTGCGTAACGTTCGCCATAACCGCCGTCCAGTGCCTTGCGGTTGGCGAACTGCCCTAGGCAATGGCGCATTACATAACTTTCAAAAGCCATTTCTGAGCGCAGCTGTGGGCATTCGGGCACAAACTCAACCCATGTATGGTCGGCACACGTCACTGCAACGCGTAAAGCTTCTGGCTGACTCTTGCGCCAGCCTTGCTCGGCACGAACGGCCATCTGCGCATGTTCTTTTTGCCACAGCTCCAAGGCTTGAGGGCAATTGATGCGATCAAGCTTGCCTTCCAGCGCCGTGCCTTGGCGTGAACCTAGAAACTCGACTAAAAGGGCTTCTTGCTCCACAACCTTGGGGTGGCTGGGGTCGACCCATACTAGCGGTGCGCCCGCAGGATGATGCGTTTGTTTATCTGCGTTGTCGAAATGGCGAATTAACCATGGCGGCAACGGCGCTCCCCCTTGTAACGCCGCGGCATCCTGCACGTCATGGATACGCCGAGCAGGCTCGAAGTTGCTCACCAAGTGGCGATAAAAATGATTCAGCAGCCAGCTTCGAACTGGCTCGGCGTCGCCCCTCGCCTGACTGCGCGCTGTAATCGCTCGTTTGAGCGCATCAGCATTCAGCGCATTGCGAGGGGCATAACCGGTATTGCCGGGCAATGGATTTACTTCCATATCTGCCACCAACTTTTGGTGACAGCGCTCTCGGCGCTTCTCAGCTTTTGAAGAGTCTTGGCAATGTCATGGGCATCAATGACGAGGGGATCCTCATCTTTGGGGCCTATCGCCATCGCACGCTCGTAGTAATCAATTGCCTCAGCCTTGCGCCCCAATGCCTCCAGCATCTTGGCGGCACTAAGCGTGAGTGAGCCGTCGTTCAACGTGTTTACAAACGGCGCATAGCGCTGCCAAAGGGCATCCGCATTTTCGGGATAGGTGGTGGCGATAAATCGCGCTATATCCAGGCGGGTAAACACCGACCAAACACTCAGTTGATAATCACTGATACCTTGTTGCGCCTGCCATTTGAACAGGCGTTCGATCCAGATCAAAATCTCGCCCATACGGTCTTCTGAGTACAGGGCAAAGATCACACGGCCAACGTAATCGTCCGGGTCATGACGGCTGTAGCCGAACTCATTCGCATAGTGCCAGAGCTGTTCACCGGCCTCGATAATGCCGGGATGATCATGCAGATTATCAAGCGCATCCAGAATGCCGTTGTGGTGCTCGGCAAATGGGCTGGCGTCGAGGCCGCGCCTGTGTAAAGCAATGGCTTCGTTATTCAGGTTGCGATTGTGGGCGTAGCGGTACTTGATCGCCAAGTTGTTGCAGAGCATCGAATACAAGTGAGCGCAGGCGTCAAAGGGGTGACCAACACCCGTGGCGAAATATCGCTCCATATGGGCAAGCCCTTGCTCGTAGATAGCACGCTGCACCTCTGCCAGCAGAATATAAGCGTCGTCCTTGTCCCCTTCCGGTAAGGCTTGTATTGTTTTTGCGGCAGTCTCTTCAAACGTGATCGCGTGATTGTAGGCGTCCTTGCCACTGGCAAGCATTGGCATCGGTTGTTTCAGCGCGCCGACGACCCCGTAAACTTGCAGGCGAGCGTCAAACAGACTGTTGGCGGTGCGAAAGTCATGCAACCCACCGGCCTCAATGGCCTGCAGTAACAAGGCTAATTGTGTGGGAGCATCAATCAGTCCTGCATCGCCATCATGCACAGCTGCAAGCCTTATAAACCAAGGGTGCTGCGGCCCGCGTCGTTGCGCCTCAGCCCGAGCCTGTGCATAGAGGTTGTCGTAGTTGCCTGGGTTGGCAGCTGCCAGATGCAAAGCCTCCAACAACGGCGTGGTTGCGCTGGCATCCACAGGTGTCAGCCCAGAAAGCAAAGCCTGCAGAACGTCAGGCCTGATACAGGCGCGCATTACGCACAGTGGCCACCATACTTGTTGATCCTCAAGGTCTTGCAGACGCTCGTGGATCAGGTTTGCAGTACCTGGCCACATGTCTTCAAACTGAAAATAAACATCAGTAAAGGCTCGGCGACCAGCCGCTTGAAGGTCACCACTTTCCATCAACCAAGGCAGTTGGTAGTGGATGAAGTTATTGCTGCCATCGCAATCCAGACACAGAGTCGCTACAGAGCAAATTTCAAGCGCCTTGGCAAGGTTGCCTTGCGCGTAAAGGGCCCGGGCCGCAAGTCGGGCCATGCGCACTTCCCATTCGCGTTGCACTGGCACAGATAACCCAGCCGTCAGGTGCGCAACCGGCTGTTCAAACATGGCCAGACGCAACGGGATGATTTCAATTAACGCCCCTCCCAACCACATCCAGTCGCCTGCATCGATGTCCTGATCCGGCCCTGCCGAACGTAATGCGGCCACGGCTTGCAAAGCAGCAGTACGAGCCTCTTCATCACGATTGTTACGAGCCAGCACCCGCGCACGTCGCTGATACTGATCTGCCAAATCCCATGCACGAAGAGCGCGACGCTCAGAAATGGCGTTGGCCAGTGCAGCGCGCACGTCGATGGCCTTCAAGGCCACTTCAACACCGGCGTACTCGATGTCGTCAAATGTGTGGTGCTGGCGGTAATACTCGACGTCAAATTCCAGGGGTTGAGCCACCCTCTCATGCAGCGTTTCAAGCACCGCCAACAGCGTGGGCTCGTCCTCCAAAAAGTTAGCCAGTCGCAGGCGCATAATCGCCAGATTCATTGCCGGCTCAGAGCGTTCTGAGACCGGCAACGCCTCAAGTATCACCGGAGCATCTTGCTCCAGAACCGCTTGGGCAGCTTGCGAGTCGCCCGCGTTCATCCACAAAACGTGCAAACGATCGACCGAATCCATTGAGTCCGCTTTAAGCGGTTGAGCCCGTAAGCTCGTCAGTAAGGCCTGTGCATCATTTTCCTGACATTCTGCTTCGAGACGATCCATCAACTGTTCCAGTTCGATGCCCGTCATGACGCTGTTCAGATGTGCCACATTCAACTCCATTTGCTGGCAGTACGGCGCCTGTCACCGCCTTGAATTCCGTATAACCGCCACTGCGCCTGAACGCAGGGCGGCTGTATTGCCGGGTTAGACCATCAGCGCACCCGAGGTTTAGGCTTATTGGCCGAATGACTCCAACCCTTGACGCAAGCCTTCGTCAGCACCTTTACACCATGCTTCAAGCCCTTGAGGAGCCGTTTCAATGCGTGTGAGTGTTCCGTCGCTGGTGCTTATTTTTCCTAGCCGGCCATTTTTTTCCATTTCATCGCCGGCACTTTTATCAAATTCAGCCGGCATGTTTTCAACGTAAGCAACCATCTTCTTGGCATCATCGAGGCTGCTTGCTTTTAAAAGCCCTTTGTCCACGCAATAAGTGATCAACCCCGACATGGAACGGCTGGTGTCATAAATATTTTTCAGGTTCGCCGGGTCTGGCACCTCAGCCTGAGCAAACGTACAAAATGAGCAGGCACTTGCCAGTAACAAGGTTGAAAGCTTGGTTTTCATAAGTCGTCCGTTAGGTGTTATGTACATTCAATTTGCAAGGTGAGCTTTAGCCAGCCACCGGCACACGCCAGTCATCGGAACCCGAAGTACCGGACACTTCGTGCGTCCAGGTGATTTTGCGGTAGGTGAATTCCACATCTTCCAGATGGGTGAAGTGCGCGTTGGAAGGGTCCTGGCAGTTGTGCATGTAGTCCTTGATGTCGACGATGATCGCGTCTTCAAGTTTGGTGGTGAAGTAGTGCTCTTGGGTGCCCGCCGCCGAAGTGCGGTACCACTCGATGGTGATTTCGGTCAGACGCTCGCCTGACGTCAGTGCTGCCAACAGCAGCGGCGAGGACTTGTCGAACACCTTGGTGATTTTCACCGGTTTGTGAACGCGTTGACCGGTCGGCTGGCCCGACTGCGGGTCGCGAGGGATGATCACTTCGTGGCTAAAGCCCTGAACCATGACCTGGTCTTCATGACCTTCTTGATAGGTATTACCGACCGAATCGGCGGTGAAAGCACCGGCAGTAATCAGACCCTGTTTAGTGCCCGTAATCGACATGTACGCTGGAGTAGCCATTGATGCGTTCCTTGCTTGAAAAGTGAAGCCCAACAGGCAAAATCGCCTGCCGGGTAGCAAGTTGGTAATCAATGTTTGTGCCAACTATTTAAAAATCTATGTATATCAATCAGTTAGCCTAACAACCTCACAGTTAAGGCGAGGTAGAGGGTCGGAAACAGCAAAAAAGTGCGCAACTTCTTGCGCAGTGGTGCGCAAGAAGTTGCGCACTCGTCTGTACAGAACGTAAACCATGACTTACAGCCATGTATCCACACGGTTATCCACATTTGAGTGCGCAAGAAGTTGCGCAACTACCAAAAACAAACAAACCCAATAATTAAAATCATAAAAGTCAAGAACATTGAAAGTAAGCATCATTTTAAGCGCCAGCTTTGCACTCAACCATCCGTAAGATTCGTCTCAAATATCTGTAAACCTAATGTCGGCCTTACAACAGTTTCTTTCAGGTAAAAAACCTTTCTTCGCGGCATTGATGGTTAAGAGCATCTTTTGTGTTCAGCTCAATGTCCTACAAAACATAGTGCGACAGCCCTGATGCTTAGGTCTCAGACTTTTTAGTCGCTTCGAGAGCATGGCATTCAATGCCATGCTGTTTGCTCAACCATCGCGCTTTGCCGGTCTCTTAAACGAGCGTGATAGCGCCCTGCCTGACCCTGTAGCCTCGGGATTAACCATGGACTTACGTCATCTGCGTTGCTTCCTGGCCGTAGCCGAAGAACTCCACTTTACGCGTGCGGCGCAGCGGCTCCATATCGAACAGTCCCCACTGTCGCGCACGATAAAAGATTTAGAAACGCACTTTGGCACTCGGCTTTTTGATCGACGGGGCATAAACGGCACACAACTGACAACGGCTGGCCATGCGTTGTTGGAAGCCGCACCGCGAATATTCATCGCCGTTGAACAAGCCAACAATCGGGTGCTCGCAGCACGCTCGGGATTTAGCGCAACGCTGCGCATCGCCTTGTCTGACGGGCTTCTGGTGCAGCGGCTGGCCACCCTGCTCGCGTGCTCTCGAGCACAAGAGCCTGAGGTTGAAATTCAGTTGTCAGAGGTGCCTCTGGCCTTACAAATCAAAGGGCTCAAACACGATCTTTTTGATGCAGGGCTTTCGTGTTCCGCAGCCATTGGCCACGGACTCTGCGCGCAAGCACTCTGGCACACACCGCTGGCCGTCGCCGTTCCATCACGCCATCCTTTGCTGGAGCACAAGCACATACCGCTGGATTTAGTCGTGAGCTATCCCTTGGTGCTGTTCCATTGCGAAGCTCAAGCAGGCTTGTATCAACATGTCGCCACGCTACTGAGCACGATCAATGCTCAGCCAAAAGTGATTGGGCGTGCTGTCAGCCAAGAGATGCTTTTGACCTTGGTTTCAGCGGGCTATGCCGTGGGTTTGGGTTGTGCTGAGAAGCTTGCGATCTACCAATCGAGCGATGTGGTGATACGACCTTTGGCCTGTGCTGTAACGCCCTTCACCACCTATTTATTGCGTGCTGCGCATGAGCCAAAGCCCCATTTGGCACGGTTTATCGCACGCGCATTGGCCCTTGCTGCTCAGCCATGCACTTAGGCTGTTTCCGAGACTTATAAAAGCTGATCTCAGACTTGCAGTATCTAACCCTAAAGCCGTTGATGCCGCTTATTGTGTGCCCGCGCGTGCGCATGCCTGAAAACATCAACAGACCTCTGAGGTCTGACCCCAGACCCAATAGGCACCCTCGCGACAGCATGATCACCCTGTTTGGCAGTCAACCTTATGCGTCTTGCTACCTTGTTTGCTGTCGCGTTCGTATAGGTGAAAACAAGAGTTCTGATTTTTGCGCCTTGGCCTTTGAGTTGTCGCCTCCGTGACGAATATCGGTTGCCAAGGTCGATGGGAGAAAGACCGATGAGCATCCCGCCTGATGAGTTACTCAACAAGGCCGCGCTCACCCGACTGACCGACATACCGTTGGTGGTAACGCTGGAGCAACTTCGCCCTTATGAGCTAAATCCTAGGGTCACTCGTAACCCACTGTACGACGACATCAAACTGTCGATTCGTGAGCGCGGGTTAGATTCACCACCCGCCATTACGCGCCGCCCCGGCGAGGCGTTCTACATCATCCGCAATGGGGGCAATACTCGCTTGGAGATCTTGCACGAACTGTGGGCCGAAACGCGTGACGAGCAGTTTTTCCGCATCGCCTGCAGGTTCAGACCTTGGCCAGCCCGCGGGGAGATTGTGGCGTTAACCGGGCATCTGGCTGAGAACGAACTGCACGGAAGCTTGAGCTTTATTGAGCGGGCACTGGGTGTAGAGAAAGCACGACAACTTTACGAACAGGAAAGCGGCGCTCCTATCTCGCAGGTTGGCCTCGCCCGCCGTCTGAGCCTGGATGGCTACCCGATACAACAATCCCATATCAGCCGCATGCGCGAGGCAGTGCAGTTTTTGCTGCCCGTACTCCCCAATGTGTTGTACAGCGGCCTGGGCCGTCATCAAGTGGAACGCTTGGTGATGCTGCGCAAAGCTGGCGAACGTGCGTGGAGATTACATGCAAAAAACGCCTCACCCAAAACAGCCTTTTCCACCGTGTTTCATGAAGTGCTGCAAACTTTCGACACTGATATGCGTGCGTTCTCTCTGATACGTATTCAGGACGAGTTGATTGGCCAGATGAGTGAATGGCTCGGCGTCGATTACGACTGGCTTGCGCTGGACATGAACACCATAGAACGACGCCAAGCCGCGCTACTGCAACAGCCCGCGGCCACAGGTGCCGCAATCGCGACCCCTGTCAAACCTCAATTAACCTCAAGAACCACTCAAAAGCCTTGCAGCCAGTCACAAGACACACAGGCCACGCGCTCAGTGCCTCGACCTGAACATTGGCATGCCCTATCAGACTTCTGGCATAACGTCGACGCCACCCTCTCTGCCTCTGACCTGCGTGTGCTGATTGCTCAGCTTGCTGCGCAAATCGCAGCCTCAACGCACGAGGCTGACTACATTGAAGCGACACCCACAGGGATTGGCTTTTGCTGTCGACAGAGCAGTGCTCCCAACCTGCAACTGTTGCAAATGCTCAGCGCGGAACACTGCCAGGCCATGACCTCACACACACTGCGCTCACTGCTGGTAGGCGTGTGCTCTACCGACAGTACAAGGCTGAGCGATGACAGTCTGATCAAACTGTTTCGTCTTATTCAACTGGCCCGCCGGTTGTTCGAACTTGAGCGCACCTAACGTCTCACACCTTCCCATCAACTTTGCCCTAAACATCAGGGAGTACCGTATGGCGCTACCTCACCCATTGAATCAAGCGGTGATTGCCCAAGCTTTGCACGACCTACGCACCGGGCAACTACGCCGTTGCAAGGCAATGGGGTTTGACGAGGATGGCTTGGCTGCGCTCAAACAACCTGATTTGGTCAGCGTATTGCTCAATGCGCGCGTCCCTTGGTGCACTGTCAGTGTTAACCGTGATGTTTTGCAGCGCTTGTTAAGTCAGGCGCAAGATGTAGAGCAAGAGATCACCACGATCGACCGCATGTTGCGTCTGGGCGCCAGCACCGAAATGATCAGCAATTTCTATGGGCTGACGCATCAGGAAGTAGCGCTGCGCCGCACGATTTTGGGATTACCCAAGCGCAAGGGCCGTCACCCAGTGCTCACTGAAACACAAGACTCAGGGCTATGGCATCACTGGAAAGCGGCTCTCAAAGCCAAATGGATTGCGCTTGACGATGACATGGCTCTGCTTGAGCGCACCCTTGAACTGGCCGAACAATTGGGGCACCCGGCCTCGGTCATCTGGGCAACGCTGCACAGTTGGATCACCCAAGGCCTGCTCTGACGCGATTAATGCTCAGCCCTCGGAAAATATCCCCGGGGGATAGGCCACCGGATAGCGGAAACAAACCCTGACGCATTGTTTGCTGAGGATGGCGCGTGACGTTGCCACGCTGGGTCGCGAACTTAACCGGAAGCCTACTATGCACGCCTCGCTGCCCTACCTTCTCGTAACAGGTCTCGCCCTGTCAGCCAGCGGCTGTACGACATCCCTCCCTTGCGCCTCGCAACCGGTGGCTAACCCTCCGGCCTTGCGCGTTATTCGGCACGGGCGCTACACCCTTGAGGATGTGCGCGCACAGACCACGGTGCAGGATCAGCCTTACCGTTTCAACGGCCCCTGCGGAGAACCTCATGACTCGTTTATTGCTACTCGCGGCGCTGAGGCTGCTCGTGCCTGACGCCAGCGCACAGACGCAAGGCTTGTGCGAAGGCATCAGCAGGGTGCAGGCCGTGACCACTGCCCCGCTGTCAAATGAGTCGCTGGCCCGCAGTTGGGCGCTCACACCTGAGGAGTGGACGCGTTACCAACAGTTGATGCAAGGCCCGCTCGGCGTTTACTCCCCCCATCTTGACCCGCTCAGCGCGCTAGGCATTGAGGCGCAATCAGACGCTGAGCGTCAGCACTATGCCCAGTTGCAAGTTCAAGCCGAGTCACGTCGAGTACAAAAACTGCTGGTTTACCAGCGCGCCTACGATACGGCCTGGCAAAAGCAGTTTCCGGATCTGCTACCCGTGAGCCTGCCTGACACTGCCCCTGAATTGGACAGTGTTCAACGCTCCCGTCGCACTGACCGACCTGCGTTATTTGTTAAAGCCAACTGCCCGCTCTGCGTGCAAAAAGTCAAAGGCTTGCAGGCGCAAGCCACTGCGTTTGATCTCTATCTGGTAGACAGCGATCAAGACGATTTCAAGGTGCGCCAATGGGCACGTCTGGCCGGTATTGATCCGATCAAGGTTCACGAACGGGTCATCACACTCAACCATGACGACGGTCTTTGGTTGTCCCTTGGTTTGCCGGGGCCACTGCCTGCGCTGGTACGCCAAGTGAGCGGGCAATGGCAACGTCAATAAGAGTGCGCTGGGCACTGGCTTTAATCGTGAGCTTTGCTGTTACCGCATCGTGGGCGCAGATACCCATTGCCTATCAACTGGCGGGCCGTCAGGGCGGTGTTCCCGCCACTGTTCTGTACGCCGTTGCCCTTCAGGAAAGCGGTCTGAGGCTACGCCAACGTCACGCGCCTTGGCCGTGGACGCTCAACGTTGCGGGCACTGCACGTTACTACGCAACCCGCAGGCAGGCCTGCTCTGCACTGCTCATGGCCTTGCGACAACATGCGGCAAAACGCATTGACGTGGGCTTGGCCCAGATAAACCTCGGTCATCAGCGACGCCATTATCAACACCCTTGCGAGTTGCTGAACCCGTATCTCAACCTGACCATTGCCACGACCCTCCTGCGTGAACAGCGCCGGGCCGGTGAAAGCTGGCTCCCTGCCATTGGCCGCTATCATCGCCCAGCAGGCGGTGCCGCCGCGGCCAAGTATCGGCGCAGTGTGCGCAAGCATTTGGCCCGGTTGTACTCACCTTCATCCACCACAGGTAGCCGACCATGAACCCTTTATGCCTCGTTACATTTGTGGCGCTGGCGCTGTCTAGCTTCACGGTTGTTGCAGTTGAGCCCCGGACCACTCGCTATAGCGAAGCCGACATGCTGCCGGTGAACTCAACAACACTGACGCCGGGCCAAGTGCAGGCCCGTTTTCATTCAACACCAGGGCTGCCAGCCATTTTTTTGATCGGCGATGATGCGCGTTCACGCAATTGGCTTAAAAAGCGCTTGCAGGTGCTGCAACGCCTTAGGGCTGTCGGGCTGGTGGTTCACGTTGACTCAATCGCAGGCCTTGAGCACTTACGTAGTTTGGCCACTGGGCTGACACTGGCACCCGTCGCCGCTGATGATCTGGCTGAGCGCATCGGCGTAAAGCACTACCCCGTGCTGATCACCGCCACTGCCATCGAACAATAACGCCGCAAAAGAATCAGGCCAAAGCTGCAATACGCCCAACAACGCGGAGCCCACGGCATTCCGATTGATTGCAGCACCCTGTCATCAAGCAACCCATGATCGGGACATGTCATCACTCTGGACGGCGCGTTCATGAACCCACGATTGATATCTCACTGCTCGTTAGCACTCTGTTTAAGTCTGATGGCAGCCACACCGTTCAACGTGGCCAGAGCCAACGAGCCTGCTCTGGAACGCACCCAATTGGCCCAGCTACTGCGCCAGCTCGACGCGCTTGAACGCCAGAGTGAATACAGCGCCGTGTTGGCCGCACATCCCGCGACTCGTTATCACTTTGATTACGAGCGTTTGCATCAAGACCTGCAGCGCATACGCGCGGGCATTGAGGGCTATCTGACGCCGCAGCGGGCCCAACCTCGCGACCCTGAGCAACTGCTGGGTAATTACCGCGATGAACCTGCCCCATGACTGCCGCTCAGTTAACAGCCTTTGAAGCGCAAGGCGGTTTCAAGCCTGCACAAATGGCCAATTTGCTGCTGTCGCTGCTGTTCGTTCTGCTGCTGCTGTGGGGCACATGGGCAATCCGCTCGACTTACAACGCTTGGGTCGAACAACGGTTAAGCACACGCGAGTTTTTTGAAGTGGTCATGCGTTTTTTCGCTTTGTACCTGCTACTGACGTACTTCCTGCTTTCCTGAACCTCAGAGGTGTCGCTATGAACAAACCTTCACAGCTTCATATTTTTGGCAGCGTTATCGGACTGCTCAGTCTTCCGTTACGTGCCTCTGCCCAAGGCCGATTGCCAACCCTGGAACTTCCCTCACGAGGTCTGGGCACCGGAATCCTGCAAACCCTGCAAAACTACGGCTATGACATCATCCTGCTGATCGCGCTGCTGGTGGTCGCCTCGATGTTTATTGGCGTCAGTTACCACGCTTATGTCCGCTATTCCGACATCCATGCTCGCCGGGCGACGTGGGGCCAGTTTGGCCTGACGGTGGCTGTGGGCGCGAGTCTGTTAATGGTTGGCATCTGGTTGCTGACCAAAGCCACCGAGATTTTGTGATGTCACCCCGCCTCGATGTATCGAACAATGGCACTGTTACATTCCTGCCTCATCGACTGAACCGCCAACCCATCGTGGTGCGTGGTTTAACCGCCGACGAGTTGTGGCTGTGCGCTGGTCTGTCAGCGGGAGTCGGGCTGCTGGCGGGCCTGATTGTGGCGTGGCTATTGAGCAGCATCGCGGTGCTGCCAACACTAATGATTTTCAGCATAGGCGCAGGGGTGTATGGGTCAGGTGGTCAATTGCGCCGTTATAAACGCGGGCGGCCCGAAACGTGGCTGTACCGTCAGTTGCATTGGGCGATGGCACGCCGCTGTCCGTGGTTGATGCGGCGTGGCAATCAAGACGTACTGATTACTCGCTCAGGCTACTGGAGCACTCGTCGGGGGTTGGTATGAGCTGCTTCAAAAACGAGATTCAACACCTGCAGGCGCACGTCAGAACCTTACGTCTGGGCTGCGGGGCCTTGTTCATCATCATGCTGATGCTGGGGATCGGCTGGTGGAGCGCCCCGCATGACCTGACCCTGCATATCCCGCCAGATTTACGCTCAGGCAGCACACGCAAATGGTGGGACATACCGCCCGAGTCGATCTACACCTTCGGGTTTTACATCTTCCAACAACTCAACCGCTGGCCAGGTGATGGCGAACAAGACTACCCCCGCAATCTGCATGCTCTGTCAGCGTATCTAACGCCCCATTGCCAAGCCTTCTTGCAAAAGGATTACGAACATCGTCGCAGCACAGGTGAGTTAAAAAATCGCGTGCGCGGGGTCTATGAGATTCCGGGCAGAGGCTATGGCGATGACCCGCACAACCGGGTACAGGTGATCAGCCGAGACAACTGGGTCGTGCACTTGGATGTCAGTGCCGATGAGTATTACGGTGCCGAACAGGTTAAGCGGGCGTTGGTGCGTTACTCCCTCAAAGTGGTGCGCCATGATGTCGACCCCGAGCACAACCCGTTTGGACTCGCACTGGATTGCTACAGTCAAGCACCGCAGCGTATCGCAGCGGCGACGCCCCCCTCAGCGGAGGCTTCATGAAGCGCTTGGCGGGCGCTGTGCTTGCGGGGTGGCTCGTGAGCTGGGCACCTTTGGGCTCAGCAACCGAGGTCATTAACTGGGAGCGCCTGCCCTTGGCCGTGCCGTTGGTGGTGGGCCAGGAGCGAGTGATATTCGTTGAACGTAATGTGCGTATCGGTGTGCCGGCGTCACTGGCTGAGCGGCTGCGTGTGCAAAGTGCTGCGGGGGCCGTTTATTTGCGGGCATCAGCACCTTTTGAATCTGCTCGGGTGCAGTTGCAAGACGCCGACACGGGGGAGCAAATCCTGCTGGATATAACAGCTAAAGCTGCCACTCAGGGGCAACCCCTACTTGAGCCGATCAAAATCGTAACCCCAGCGCTCAAGCTCTCAACGGATGAATCATCGGACAGCCCGCCGGGGTCTACCCCCGCGCCAGTCGTCTTGACACGTTATGCGGCCCAAAGCTTATACGCACCGTTACGCACCGTCGAAGCACTGCCCGGCGTACGGCGGGTACTCCTGCATCGAGACCTTAATTTGGGCACATTGCTGCCAAATTTGAGCGTCAGTGCTACTGCTTTGGCGGCCTGGCGGTTAGGCGATTACTGGGTGAGCGCCGTTCGCCTGCGTAATAACTCACACCACTGGCTGGCACTTGACCCTCGTGAGTTACAGGGCCATTTCACAACAGCCACCTTCCAGCATCCGTCTCTGGGCCCGCACGGCCGGCCTTCAGATACGACGGTGCTTTACCTGATTACTCAGGGCCATGATTTAAGGCGCTCGCTGTTACCCGCACTCAGCCCCTTCGATGCAGCACTTAACCTGCCCCATCCGGCGAGCGCCGCTCATGAGCAATAACCGCAGGCATAAGTGGTTAATCATTCCCGCGCTGGGACTCTTGATCTTCGTCGGTCTAAAACTGATGGCTGGCCGTGTACCAGATGCAAAGCACGAGTTCGAGCCAGCCTCTTCGCTGACCACAGAAGAAACTAACAGCCTAAACATTGAAGGCGATACGCCCCATGACACCGTTGCCACGCTGGTCGCTCAAGTGAAACAACTGCGCAACGAGCTACAAACCGCCTTGGATGAGCGCAATCAGCAAAAAACCGACAGCGAACGCCAGCAGCGCGAGCAAACCATCGATCTGCGTATTCAACGTGCGCTGGCGGCGGAACATCAACACCTGCTGCAGGAGCGCAACGCAATCGCCAACGACCAACAGCAAACCCGAGGCTTGCTGCTGGATCTGCAGCAGCGACTCGACAAGCTCGTACAACCTAAGGACTCCGTTGATCTGCCTATCGGTTTGGGGTTGCAAGAGGGCGATAACCCGTCCAGCCCAAACGATGACGTGCGCTGGATCGAACCACTGGATACCAAACCACAAGAACGCAACGGCCCAAGCCCTTCTGCGTACAGCTTCGCAAATCACCCAACCATGCCCGACGCCAGCGCCAGCGCCAGCGATGCAACAGCAACAAAACCGGTTTACACCGTGCCTGCCAATGCCACGTTGATGGGCGCTGTAGCAATGACTGCACTGATTGGGCGGGTGCCGGTCGATGGCACGGTTAACGACCCTTATCCATTCAAAGTGTTAATCGGTGCACAGAACCTCACCGCCAACGGCATCGACCTGCCTGGGATTGCTGGCGCCGTGGCCAGCGGTACAGCCACCGCAGACTGGACACTGTCCTGCGTGCGCGGGCAGATCCGCTCAATCACCTTCGTATTTCAGGACGGAACCATCCGTACCTTGCCGGAGCAAAACACCCCTACACAGCTCACTGGCAGTAACGACTCAATTGAGGGCGGGCTGGGGTGGATCAGTGATCCTTATGGGGTTCCCTGTGTCTCGGGGGCCCGGCGTAGCAATGCGCGGCAGTATTTGGGCACGCAAGCGCTGGTGACTGCTGCCGGGGCTGGAGCCGCCTCGTTGATCAAGTCTAGTAGCGGGTCGGCATTTGTCAGTAATGCTAATGGCTCGCTCGGCAGCGTCGGCATTACCGGTAACGAAGCGATGGGCCGCATTCTGGGCAGTGGTGTTCAAGAAATGTCGCAGTGGGTCAACAAGCTCTACGGCCAAGCTTTCGCCGCTGTGTACGTAGCGCCCGGTGCCAAAGTTGCCGTGCACATCGAGCAGCCGTTGGCCTTGGACTACAACCCGATAGGTCGTAAGGTCGATTTCACCCTCAGAGGCTCCCATGTCAAAGAACTGGACTAATACAGGCGCATGGCTGTTGGTGGCTTGCACATTAACGGGATGCGCAACCAGCTCACAAAAACTGCTCAGCCATGATGGGCAGACGATGGATACCCTTTGGTGGCAGCAGACCGGCGACACTGGGCAATGTCAACTGATGGAGGCGCGCCTCACTCTACGACGCCCATTGCTCGATCACAGCGCGACGCTTGATCCTGGCGCTTACACACGCACGGCCCAAAACGAAATTTTGCGTCAGTTTAAGCGCCTGCCCAATCCTGATTTGGTGATGTATGTGTTCCCTCATCTGGCGGGCACTGACCCTGTTCCCGTGCCGGGCTACAGCAGCGTGTTCCCGCTGTACCAGCGCGTGCAATACGCACTGCCAGGTGAGCGCACCGAGGACTATTGACATGCAAAAACCCCTTTCATGGCGACCCAAAGCACCCGCAACCCAAGCCGATGAGCAAGCCCTGTACGATGTCGCCCCCTCGTTTGTAAACCTGCTGCCGTGGGTTGAATACCTGCCCGAATCACAAAGCTTGTTACTCGATGACGGCCAGTCCGTTGCTGCCTTTTTCGATCTCACGCCGGTCGGCACTGAAGGTCGAGAACAGGCATGGTTGCTACACGCACGAGATGCTCTGGAAAATGCCTTGCAAGACAGTTTTGATGAGCTGGACGATCATCCGTGGGTGGTTCAGTTGTATGCGCAGGACGAAACCGATTGGGACAGCTACCTGCACACGCTTCACGATTACGTACAACCGCGGGCACGCGGCAGCGCTTTTAGCGACTATTACCTGCGTAGTTTTGCCCACCACTTATGCGCGATTTCCAAGCCCGGCGGTTTATTCCAAGACACCACCCTCACCCACCTGCCTTGGCGCGGACACAATCGACGTGTGCGCATGGTGGTCTACCGTCGTGTCGCTTTAGCACAGAGCCCGCGCGGCAACCCGCCCTGCGAGCACGCGCTGAACGCTGTTTGTGAGCGTTTGAGCGCAGGGCTTGCCAACGCTGGCGTTCAGACAATGCGCATGCAAGGGGCTGCGATCCACGCCTGGCTGCTGCGTTGGTTCAATCCCCGGCCCACTGCGCTCGGCCCTTGCATCAAAGACCGGGAACGCTTCTATCAGCTAGCTGCCTACCCGGAGCCCAGCGATGAGGAAGCGCTAGCGCTGGCCAGTGGCACCGACTTTTCACAACGTCTTTTCTTCGAACAGCCACGCTCAGATGCCGACACCGGAACGTGGTTTTTTGACGGGCTGCCTCACCGCGTGATCGTGCTTGACCGTTTGCGCACCCCCCCGACCATCGGCCACATGACTGGCGAAACGCACAAAGGTGACGCGATCAATACAGTGTTTGAGCAACTTCCCGAAGACGCTGTGATGTGCTTGACGCTGGTTGCGATACCACAAGACAGTTTGGAATCGCACCTGAACCACCTGAGCAAAAAATCGGTGGGTGAAACCTTGGCCTCGGAACAAACCCGGGCTGATGTGCAGCACGCCCGGACGTTGATCGGCAGCGCGCACAAACTGTATCGCGCCTCACTGGCTTTTTACCTGCGCGGTCAAAACCTGACAGAGCTGGACACTCGTAGCGAGCAGTTGGTCAATGTTTTGCTCAGCGCTGGCTTGCAACCTGTGCGTGAATATCACGAAGTTGCGCCCCTCAACAGCTATCTGCGCTGGCTGCCAGCCGTGTTTAACCCCGAGCTGGACAAACGCCACTGGTATACCCAACTGATGTTCGTCCAGCACGCGGCCAACCTCGCCCCTGTCTGGGGGCGCGGCCAAGGCACTGGGCACCCTGGGATTACCCTCTTCAACCGCGGCGGTGGTCTGATGACCTTCGACCCTCTCAACAGGCTCGACCGACAAATGAATGCTCATTTGTTTTTGTTCGGGCCAACGGGTGCCGGCAAGTCTGCCACCCTCAATACCCTGCTCAACCAGATCACCGCACTGTATCGCCCGCGCTTGTTTATTGTCGAAGCCGGTAATTCGTTTGGCCTGTTTGGCGACTTTGCCAAACGCTTGGGCTTGAGCGTGCACCGAATCAAACTCACCCTCGGCTCAGGGGTGAGCCTGGCACCGTTCGCTGACGCTCACCGTCTGGTGCGCACGCTAGATGCACAAGAAGCTGACGAACAACGCGATGTGCTGGGCGAGCTTGAAATTACGGCTCGCCTGATGATTACCGGAGGCGAAGACAAAGAAGAGGCTCGTCTGAGCCGGGCAGATCGCAGTTTGATTCGCCAGTGCATACTCGATGCAGCCCACTATTGCGCCACGCTCCAGCGCACCGTGTTGACCGAGGATGTGCGTGATGCTTTGCGCGAGCGCAGTAACAACCCCGAGCTGCCACAAACTCGCCGCGCACGTCTTCAAGAAATGAGCGAAGCGATGGACCTGTTCTGCCAGGGACTGGACGGTGAGTTATTCAACCGACCGGGCACGCCGTGGCCAGAAGCAGACATCACCATTGTCGACCTGGCCACCTTCGCCCGCGAGGGCTACAACGCGCAGTTATCCATCGCTTACCTGTCCCTGCTCAACACCGTCAACAATATCGCCGAGCGTGATCAAATGCTCGGCAGGCCGATTATCAACGTCACTGACGAAGGCCACATCATTACCAAAAACCCGCTGTTGGCCCCTTACGTTGTCAAAATCACCAAGATGTGGCGCAAGCTTGGGGCGTGGTTCTGGCTGGCAACCCAAAATCTGGACGACCTGCCCAAGGCCGCCGAGCCGATGCTCAATATGATCGAGTGGTGGATTTGCCTGTCCATGCCGCCCGATGAAGTCGACAAAATCGCACGCTTTCGCGAACTCTCCCCGTCCCAAAAAGCCTTGATGCTCTCTGCACGAAAAGAAGCGGGTAAATACTGCGAAGGCGTGATCCTCTCCAAATCAATGGAGGGGCTGTTCCGAAGTGTTCCGCCGAGCCTGTATCTGGCCATGGCCATGACTGAACCTGAAGAAAAAGCCGCCCGCTTTGCTTTGATGCAAACCCACGGCATCAGCGAGCTGGAGGCCGCAATGCGGGTGGCCGAACAGATTGACCGAGGGCGCGCAATTGAGCCATTGCCCTTTGAGATTCCGGGTAACGATACCGCTCTGAACGACCTTAATTGACGCAACAATCCGGCAACCACGGTGATCCATTTGTTTGCCATTTGACGCCCAATCTGATGATCAACTGCTCGCTTTCTTGCTTGCAGGATCACCTCATGACTGCCTACTTCGGTACCCTGCGCATCAGCCTGTTGGTCGGGCTACTGGCTCTGCCGCTGTCCGCCTTGGCACTTGATAGTGTCGATATCGTCGCCTCTGTCACCTCACTAGATTGCTTGGCCTATCGCATCGTTGGCCTGTGTTTTTGGTTGTTCTGTGACGACATCGAATGCACGGTTCGCCTTTCGCCCAAGATCCGCCACTACGTGCCGGATGCAGTGGTTTCCAGCTACAGCAATACAGGGCAAAACCCTTGGCAAGAACTCAGAATGCTGAGCCCTGCAAATCCCACAGCCCAAGGGGGTGGCAACGCAACGTCGGGCGACAGCCACGAAAACGCCTTGGCCAAGTTCAAAAACGCAGACGTCATTGGCCATCCCGGCGGCTGGTTATTAAGTCAGCTCGCGGGGCAGTCCGGCTACACCTGCCCCGGTGCGGGCATAGCCTTCATGCCTTACCTGTTGAGTGCCTTCGACACGCTGGCCTGGCGCTACAACATCCCGGAGAAGTTTTTTCCTGATGCCTGGATCATCCTGCGCCGCGAGATTGGCAGTCGTTCAAACGAAAATCTATGGGGCACGGTGTATCCGCGAGGTGGCTTTTTACATCAGGTTGACGACTATAAGGCTGGCGCGGTGGTTGCCCAACGAGCGGCCGACATTGTCACGCGGCGCGGCCAGATACACGTCTACCAGCCACTGCTGGCCAAGGCGAAGGACGGCTACTGGCCTGCAGGCGCCGTAGTGGAAGGCGATGCGAGCACAGGAAAGTGGCAAGAGCTGGCACCTGTACGCGCTTCAGACTGCGCGGTATTCCCCAATAATCATCCTCACACACAGGCTCAACGGGGTGATTACGCTTGGGCGCTCTGGCGCCCTTACACCTGCTGCGAACGCCGTGGCCAGATCTTCTTGGGCAGCATCGACTTTCCAAAGCCAGCACCATGAACAGCGCGCCATTCAACACGTTGCTAATAGGCCTATTGCTCGTCACCAGCAACGTTCTGCCCGCCCAAGACCAGGGGAGTAAAAACAACGTCAACGCCCTGAGCGATGAGGTGTTATATCGCATTGGTGGCGGTCAAGCGGTGTCGATGGGCGCAGCGGCGACCATGCACAACCTCGGTATTGGTGCTGGCTGGAATACCCCGTTGATGTGCGGGAACCTGGACCTAAGCACCACCGTACAAAACCAGCTCAATGGTGCGACCAAAGGGTTTCAATCAATCATGGGATCGGTCATTCGAAACGCTAGCCGTTCAGTTGCTTCGTTGCCGGCAATGATCATTCAACGGGCAGACCCCGGGCTTTATAACGTGTTAACCAACGGCATTCTTCAAGCGCGTCTGGATTTCGACAGATCGAAAAAAAGTTGCCTAAACATGGCAAACCGCATGGCCAACATCGCGCAAGGTCAACTCGGCTGGGCCCAACTGGCCCAAGGCATGTCACTGAGCAAATCTGTTACCAGCAAAGATGCGGTGGCGGCTGTCGATAAATCTGAGCAAGAACGTGGTAACAGGGGTGTGCCTTGGATCGGTGGTCAGTATGCAGGCGGGACAGGACAAGCCCCGATCACCCTGATCAGCGATGTCAGTCGCGCGGGTTACAACTTGCTAAATGGTCGCAACGTCGATGATCGCTCACCCATCAGCAGTGTGGCGTGCGGCAATCGCATGAGCTGCCAAATATGGCCCTCCCCTCAAGCCGCTATCGACTTTGCTACACGGGTGCTGGGCGATCGAGAAGAACGCACCTGCGACAGTTGCATCAAAACCCAATCCACCCCCGGCGTCGGGCTATCGCCGCTGATTCAGGTCGAATACGAACTGAAACTCCAAGTGTTTCGAACTCTGGTCGGTAGCAGCTCTCGCCCCGACCAAGGCCCATTACGTGAAGCCAGTAGCCAAATGCTGCCCATCACCCGGGGCGTGATTGAAGCATTGCGTGACGATCCTGACCGCGAGTTGCTGACCCAGCGTCTGGCCTCTGAAGCCGCCTTGGCTGGCGTTCTGGAAAAGGCCCTTATGCTGCAACGCATTCTGCTGACGGGCAGTAAGGAGCCCAATGTCGCAATCAACCAACTGGCCCTGAGTGCTATTCGTCACGAGAGCGATGCATTAGCCCAAGAAATCGACAACCTCAAAACTGAGTTGGAGCTGCGTAAAACCTTGGCAGATAACACAACCATGATGCTGATTGAACGCCGCAACGCCCGCAGCAACGATTCACGCGCAATTTACGAAGGCGACCCGGTGCGCAATCGGCTGGACGACATTCAGCGCTCCCCGAGCGGAGGTGGTCCACCATGAATCTCACATTACTACTCAAGCGCTCACAGCATCACGCAGTGATCCAACAGGAAGCCTGTCGTGCCGCTCTATACCAACGACTACCTTGAGTATTACCTGACGCTGCAAGGCTGGATCATCAGCAATGGTATTTGGGATTTGCTAGTCACCAGTGGCGCCATTGCGTTGCCGTTTTTGGCGATCATCGTGCAAGAGTGGTTCGGCGCACGCAACGAAGGTGCTCACAAAGGCGAAAAAGGGCTGGTGTGCGCACAGCGCATCGAACATCGCGTATGGGTCGCAATCGTCGTGATTATGTTCGCCTGCATGCCCTTGATTCCAATCAACCTGAACACTTTGCACTACGACGCATCCCGCGCGAATCAATGTCAGCTCAGTGTTACCACGCCGCAACAAACGCGCTGGGCGAAGAGTTTTATCACACTCAACAATCAAAGCGCTCAAGTGCCCGTGTGGTGGTTTTTTATGCACTCAATGTCCAAAGCCATCACGGGTGCTGCCGTCGCAGCAATCCCTTGTGGCACAGACCTGCGCCAGATACGCATGGACCTTGATGAGCAGCACATCCGCAATCCGCTGCTGGCTCAGGAAGTCGCAAATTTCAATCAGGCTTGCTATGGGCCGGCGCGGGCCAAACTGTTCATGAAGCAACCAAGCTTGAACGAGTCGCAACTGAATGACGTCAACTGGATTGGTGCACATTTTTTCATGAACACACCCGGTTACTACGACGCCTATCACGCAACAATCCCGCTCAGTGCATGGCCTTATGACCCACTTCGCGATGGTGGGTTAGCGGATCTGAACGCAGCAGGCGGGTACCCCGCTTGCAACCAATGGTGGGCAGACAGTCATAGAGGCTTGCGAGCTCGCCTGCTAAAGCAAGTAGACCCGGACTTGCTGTTACGCATCCGACACTGGGCTGGGTTTCTTACTCAAGAACAAACCGATGATGCCGTCATTCGTCACCTCGTTTCTCCCCGCCAACAACTGATGAACAAGGGTTCGAGGTATACCGATTATGGCGGCCAACTTGCTATGAACCCGCAGACACTTGGCGCAAACAATTCAGGGCAAACGTCAGGTTTGTTTCCGATCGTGGACGTGGTGCGCCAAACGCTGCCCTTGGCGCTATCACTACTAAAAATGGCTCTGATCGTAAGCATTCCACTGATGTTGCTAATCGCGACCTTCGACCTCAAGTCGTTAGTGACGGTCAGTAGCATTCAGTTCGCGCTGTTTTTTACCGATTTTTGGTTTCAATTGGCGCGTTGGGTAGATAGCGCGCTGAACCAGACGCTCTACGGCTGGAACTCGGCGCACAACGACTTCAACCTGCTGATGGGTTTGAACAATTCATTTGGGGACATGTTGCTGAATATAGTCATGCTGACAATGTTTTTGGTGATACCCGCTCTGTGGATGGTCAGCCTGACTTGGTGCGCACTACGAGCTGCACACACGATCCACAGTTGGGCAGACATCACTAAAAAAGCGAAATGAGCAGACGACAAAGGCACCTAAACATAGAGGTGGCTGCGGGTATTTTAAAGAGTCAATAAATAATGAACTGAGCTTTAGAGTAAAGCGAAGGCATCCGACCATGACTTTTCACACTGTTATGTGTGAGTCATATTCGTAAGAAGATAAGAAAATGGCAGGGGCGGCTGGATTCGAACCAACGCATGGCAGGATCAAAACCTGCTGCCTTACCGCTTGGCGACGCCCCTGTATCTGTCCCAAGCCGTTTAAGCACCTGAGTAAGAATGCGCGCAATTTACCAAAACTTTTGTGACATGGGAAGACAAAAAAACAAAAAAACAATTTAAAACAGCTACTTAAGCGCAACAGGGTTATGTGTGCATTCCGAGGGCTGTAACCTGACCGGCAAAAGGGCTTAGGTCAACGACTTAAACCCCCGGTACAGAAACGAGCTTTTCATCACCCCAAGCAAGAGGCCTCCATGACAAACACCCCTACCTTCTTCCCTGATGCAGACCCTGAATCCATCTCCTCCGACGTCGCTGGGTTCGGCGGCCTATTGGTGTCTACTCAAATTCCTACACGAGCAGACGGCAGCCTGGAACTCGGCGGCATTATCGAGCAAAGCGAATGCACCTTGCAGGCGCTCAAAGTAGCACTGGAAAATGCAGGCAGTTCCATGCAACAGGTGTTGCATTTGACCATCTACCTCACCGACATGTCTGACCGCGCAGCCTTCAACGAGGTTTATCAGCGATTCTTCAGCAAGCCTTGGCCAGTTCGTGCTGCCATCGGCGTAGCCGCATTGGCCGTAGAAGGTATGCGCGTTGAAGTCACTGCAATGGCAGCCAAGGGTTAAATTTGAACCCTTGCTCATCAGGCGTCCCCCACCCCTGACCATGTGCATGAACGCTTTTCAGTAGCAGCCAGTGCGTGCGAACACTCGGCTGCGCTGATCAAGCAGGTAATAAAGTGCTGTACTCACAAAACAAACGCACCACACTCGCATGGCACATCGCTATCTCGTCGGATATCCTCCTTGCACTTCAATCCGAACGTTCAAGGACGACTCATGCGTAAGCTGTTTCATGTATGGCTAACACTGACCTTCATTTCGATACTCTTCTACCTCCCCTTCTATATGTTCTCCAATAACGCTTTGGACGCTGTAGAGGAACTCACCCCTCAGGATCTGATCCCGATAACAGGGACACGCTATGACGATCCCGAACGTAAGGCTCAGATCTGGAAATCCCTTGGCATTGATTTATCCAAGGAGTTGGCTGATGCCCTTGAAGACAACGAGCGACTTGAGCATGTCGAATTCAACTACGTCGAGGGGCCACAAGCGCGCAATTTACTGCTTTCCACCGGCCTGCGCATGGTAGAGGCAAAAGCTGACATCAAGGGAGGACATCAACTGGCAATCATCTTTGGCGTTCAACCCAAAGTGTTTCTGCGTAGTGCTGCTCAAGTTCACGGAATTCTTTCCCTTCAAATCAGAGGCGGCGAACGTAGTGCTGACCTCATAGAAGATGACGATGCCGAACTGTATGTGTTCACTCTGTTCGAGGCGTCCGGCAAGGCCGGTGCGCAATCAGTTGATCGCATGGTCAAGCGCTACGAACTGCAACTTGCTCAGCAAACCGCACGCGAACCCGCCCCGCAGGTGACCTCCAACCCTCCAAGTTCGGCACCTGAACCAAGCAAGCAGCAAGCTGCGCAGGAATATTTTCAGAAAGCACTGGAGCAAGGTAACTGGACATCCGAGCCAGTGGCACCCGCGCCAGAAATAGAGGATGCGGCCCGACCCGACCAAACACCACAACCTCAACAAATCCTGAGTGGGACTCCTGCCGGAAACCCTAGCCCAGACAAGATCATCATCTTCCAATACGACGGCCAGCCGGCGTACTGCGCAGATGAAGGCGTTGACGGACCAAACTGTCGCGGAGATGCAGCCAGCTGGATTGGTCAGGGGACCTATAAAGACTACATGGACCCACAAAGCTCTATTTGCATCGCCGCAGAACCAGGTTGCACACTGCCCAAGTACTTTCCAGCCGACATTCGTGGCTGAGTTTTTGACAATCATGCGGCGCACCGCGATCTTGCGCCGCGCTTCGCCGCGTATTAATCCTTAGCATGACCAAAGCTTAATACATGAAAATTTGTAAAGCATAGGCTGGAGATGTCTACGGTGCCGGGGGCAGTCCAAAGTGTACTCCTACGGGCCGCAGCAGCAGTAACCAAAGCAGCTAAACCATTCCTAGCGTCGTTGTAAAATTTACTAACTGAATGAAGGGTCGGCCGCCGTGCCCAGTGGGTATAGCGGCCGACCGTATGGCCGCTACTGTCGGCGTGCGTTTAGCAATGCCTCAATAGCCCGCGGTGGCGAACCGGCTGTGCGCGGATATTCGATCAGGTTTACGCCAAGCATCTGCCCTGCATCGAGTAGCAGCCCGCCCGCGGCAGGTGTCGTGCCCGAGGACGTCGTGCCTTCAAGTACCGCATCGAGGTTGTTGAGCGCTTGCTTATACGAAATGCCTTGGGCCTTATCGAGGAAGGCAATGAAGTCCTTGTAGTCCTTCGAATTGGTGTCCAGGATCGACGCCTTCAGGCCAGTAACGTAGTACTCGTATCTGAAGTTGAAGGTGATTTTCTCCACTGAGGTGCATGGCGACGTGAACGCTTGTTGTGACGAATCAACGGACAAGTAGTAGTACTTGATTTTCGGAAAGTAGACAGTCGTATCTCCAGAGCTGTCCGTGGGAACCGCCTCATGGCACTGCGCGAGGATCGCAGTCTCGTACTCGCGGGATCGATCGTCCCAGCTCGCACGCAGGCTGCTGCCCACTCCCTGGATGAAGGCCGTAACGTCCGCAATCACCGCTTCTGGCACGACGGCTGCATCGAAGACGAGCTTCAGGAACGCTGTGTTGAACTCAGCTATCACCTGGGTGAAGGAGTAGGTTTCGGTTGTGACGCGATAGTTTGTTAAACCGCCAGCCTTAACCAGCATTAACTGCATGTAGTGCGTCACCGCTGCCGACCATTGAGTCGTCGGCTTGATGTCGCCTGGCAGCACTTGCGTAGGATTATTTATCAGGTACTGGAAGACCTTGATGCGCAGCGTAGCGAAGAAGTTGGATACTTTATCGCAGACTGCTCGACCCGTTTTGAACTCCGCATTTGAGTTTACGAATGAGCTCGACAGGTTTACGAACGAGATTAGGCCGTCCGAGTCTTGAAAGGCCGTTTGGTCGTTGTCCCCCAGTGTCGACAGCGATAGCACCGAGTCGAGCATCTCGTGCGGACTGGCCAACTGAGTTTGCACGAGCGAGGATGCCACCACACGCACCGGCGGGTAGGCCGCGGGAGCCTGACAGACTACAGTGTTGGTCGACTCACCAGGGGTGAGGAAAGCGGGAATGCTGCCATTCGGTATCCAAATATATGTGCCCGTAGGACGGAACTCTACGTGGTTTGGATCCACGGGCTGCATTCCGTAAGGCTTAGTACCGGTGACCGGCGTTTCCCCACCCCAAGACTGGGGCGGATTCGTCGACACCGGCACCCACCAGGAGCCATCCGGTAGGGCCAGTACTTCATAGTGTTCGTGATGTTGGTTAGACCAACTCCATTGGGCGGTCACGTCGCCATACTGACCATGATTGCGCTGCCAGACACGAACTTGTGGCCAGTCTTTAATCATTGTTCCAGGAACGTAGAGGGTACGAGGCATGATGAACTCCGTGTAGATCAATAGTTCGATTAGGTATGCCTGCACAGTCCCAGTCTGATCGAGTACCGAAGGAACGCGTTGAGCAGGCCAACTGAGCATCGTACGGCTGCGTCGGACCGACAACGGCACCGATGCCGTATTGACAGAGTTGCTTCCTCAATTTTTTGAGTCGACAACTGCCTTGTCCTGCAGATCTTGCGCTATTAACGGCCAGCACAACGCGATCTGAGTTGTGTCGCTCAGCTCGAGCTTTCTCAATACGTTTTCCCGATGTTTGCGGACAGTCAGGTCGCTAATGCCTAGGACGCGTGCGATGCGCTTGCTGCTCAAGCCTTGAGCGACGAGGCCGGCGACAGTGACCTCGCGAGTCGTTAGCCGAGCGGCCAGCGCCTGCATGATGGGTCCAATGCGGGGGGCACCATTTGCGGTGCAGCCGCCAGTACAAGCGCGATCAGCTCCACAGCATTGCGCGCTTGAAACTTCCGTAGCAAGTTGCCACGGTGTTTCCGCACCGTGTGCTCTCCGATGCCAAGCTCTCGGGCGGTCTGCTTACAGCCTTGTGCTCTCAACATGCAGGAGAGTACGTCTGTCTCTCGGGTTGTGAGGCTCAGTCCTTGAACTGTCGTGTGTCGTCCCTGCTCGATGACCTCTGCTCCTGCAGGAAATTGTTGCTTCATGAAAGGCCGTCTCGCACAGAGTGCGGTCGGGCTGCCGGCGACTGTTCAAGCCACAATGCAGGAGAAACGGGACATCCGCCGTTAGGATCACGAACCGGATGATCACTAGAGTCAGCGATTCAAGCCCGCAGTTGGAGAACAAAAAACAGTAGCTGAATAAAGGTACCTAGAAACTGGATCATTGCTACTGCTCAGCAGTTGACAAATGGAGGAGTGCCGCCAGTGGCGCCGATGGCTTCAGCAATGTGCTCAGAACGAGACTGTCTGAAGGAGTCACAGATATAGAAGCCAGTAGAGTTCGGGCCAGATGCCGCAACAGTTCAATTCCACAGAGCTAGACTGGCTACTGGCTACTGGCTATTGAGTCGCTATTCAAGCGCTTTTCTTGTCCATCAACTTCAGCTGGGGGAGCCATGATGATCTTAGGAGTTCACTCGAGCCGATGAGGCTAGTCGCGGCAAGTCTTTTTGAGAGAGGCGCGGTCCCAGACGTTCATCAGGATTCGTTTGAGGTGAGCGAACAACATTTCGACCTTTTTACGCTCATGGCGAGAGCACACGTATTGCGGTGTTGCCGCAATTCGCCGAGCAACATTGCGTGCCGCCTCATGGACGCTACGGGCGATTGTTCGGAACGAGGTATTTGGGCAGCAGCGCTCTTTCATCGAGCATTTAGAGCAGTCTGTTTGCCGTGATCGAAAGATGATGGTGTCGGCTTTCGTGACATCTGAGCGCTGGTTCTTGAAGGCCCGCCACTCGCTACGCAGGGCGTGCCCCGTGGGACAACGATATTCCTGCGCTTCTTCACTCCATTGAAAATCACTGATCGAGAGGCTCTCGTTCTTACGCTCAGTTTTGTCCCAAACCGGCACATGCGGCTTGATTTCTTTTTCGTCGACCATCCAGACCAACATCGGTGCGATCCAACGAGAAAGCGGATCAGTCAGTGACAGGCGCTTGGACAGTGCTTCGGCCAAGACTTCTTCATCGAGTGCTTCAAAGTACTCACGGACGGCGCGAGTACTCAGCGACGGATCGCTCCAGTTAATCTCTTCATTTCCGGGTACTCACGTTGCCGACTGGCGTCCGCCTTGATGACGCTCGCATCCACAGCAAAACCTTCGCCTTTAACCAAGCCGGCGCCCAGGCAGCAGCACTTCATTGAACAACCATCGAAACAGATCACTGTCCCGAAAACGGCCGTGTCGGTTCTTGGAAAAGGTCGAGTGGTTGGGGGCTTCATCTTCAAGGCTCAATCGGCAGAACCAGCGATATGCCAAGTTCAAATGGGCCTCTTCGCACAACCGCCGTTCTGAGCGAATGCCGTAGCAATAGCCCACGATCAGCATGCGAATTATCAGTTCAGGCTCAATCGACGGACGCTCGATTGGGCTATAAAAGTCGGCAAGGTAATGGCGTAGATCGCTTAGATCGAGGCATCGATCAATGTTGCGCAGGAGGTGATTGGCTGGGATGTGATCTTCAAGGTTGAACGAGTAAAACAGTCGCTCCTGCCCACTCGATAACTGTCCCATCATGCTGCGTGATCGCCCTCTAGCCAATGAAGAGATTTTGCTGGAGGTTAGCCAGAGGAGCTACTTTTTCAACAAAATCGGTCGAAAGCAGACTGCCCGGACTACAAGGCAAGCGACACGCCCTCCTTTCTCAAATGGGGCTCCAGTTTACGAATTAAAAAGGCTACTTGCGGAAGCGATCCCAAAAATTGCGGAAGTGATTGTCAAATCGCAGGCATAAAAAAACCCCGTAGACCTGAATCTACGGGGCTTTTAATATGGAGGCCGAGGCCGGAATCGAACCGGCGTGGGCGGATTTGCAATCCGCTGCATAACCATTTTGCTACTCGGCCATTTATTACCGAAAACCCAAAAGAATTTTCAATAACAAAAAATTTTCTTTCGCGAAACTATCGCTCTAAGCGTTTGATTCTTCAGCCTTTAAGATACTGCCCTTGGCTGATGGCGCGCATTATGTACTAGATGTCGAGAGCTGGCAACCCCCTGAATTCTAATAATTTTTGGTGAATGCAGAATGTCCGTTTCTTGCCATTAATGACAAACCTACAGGCGAATGAAAAAACAACGTGTAATAAGCCTCCCAAAATACGTCCAATGCTAGAGCTCCGCCGCCACTCTCAAAATTCCTACCGCCCCAGACACCTATACCTTCAACCGAGCAAGAAGCAGCCGACATTAAATGCATGAGTCGCCACGTAAAGTCTCGCCGCCGTTAACGAACGGACTGACACAACTATTGGAGCTTTACGATGAAGAAAATATGGATGACTGCCGCTGTTGCTGCAGTAGCTTTAGCGACCAGTGGCTGCATGAGCCACAATGTCAGCCAGCCTACAGCTCCGATTGCCGGTTCTGTCACAGCAGACCTGAAAGCAAACATTGAAGTCGGCGGTAAAATCACTGGCCAATCCTCATCCAACATTCTGTTTGGCGTGCTAAAAATCAGTGGCGACAGTGAGTTCGCCGATGGCGTGACTTACGACGGCGCACCCAGCCCAGCATTCAGCTTGCCGGACCCTGTGTCTGCGACCAAAGCAGCGGCTGCTTTCAATGCTGTCAAAAGCTCTGGAGCTGACCTGATCGTTGCACCACGCTATGCGGTGTCGATCGAGGATTACCTGGTCTTCAAAAAAGTGAATGTCACAGTCACCGGTAACAAAGGCACTATCAAAAACATCCGCTAAGCGCAGAAATGTTCCAGGCTTGTTATATCGCTTAAGTCGCTCGGCCTGATTCCCCAGTCAGGACATACCCAACTGCAGCAGAGCCCCCTAATGATCCGCCGCAGTTGCGAACGACCAAAAGCCATAGCAACCTGGTTCGGCGGGACGCGTGTCGTCCCGCCACCTACTTTCAAATCACAACATTGCGCACAAATCGCACAACTGATTTACCTTCATTTCGGTAAGCATGCGGTTGGTTGCTCGCATACATATAGAACTCCCCCTCGCTGAAGCGTAAGACCTGCCCCCCCATCTCTAAGGTTAAACGGCCTTCAAATACATAGAGCTGCTCGCTCCAGCCTTCAGCATCTGCTTCCGACAGGTATTGCTCTCCCGGCGCAAGGCTCCATTCCCATAACTCAACCTCTCTGGTTGCAACAGCTTTGGCCAACAGCACAGCCTTGCTTCCAGGCAACTCACCGCTCCAGGCCACTTCATTGATCCGGCTTGGGTCGGGCGAGCCTGGTGCTTGGATTAGGTCGCTGAACGCTACATCCAAGGCTTCGGCAATACGGTCAAGGGTGGTCAAACTCACGTTTTTCTCGCCAGCTTCAATTGCCACTAGCATACGTCGGCTAACACCGGACTGTCCCGCCAGCGCACTCTGACTCAAGTGCGCGACCAACCGCAGGCGGCGCACGTTCTGACTCACGTGTTGGAGAACCGAGGCGCGCTGAGAACTTTCTTTGGGCACTATATTGCTCACTCTATGGGGCTGCGCAGTATACTGCTCAGCTTTGGCGCATTGTGCGTCTCTCCTCCAGTAGCGTGCAAGGTCGTGACGCCTTTGAAACCTTCAATTTTTTTGTCTTTGACTTCGCGATTCAGCAAAGCTGAATGCGTACTAATCCTCATCACTATGGTGTGGGGGGTAACTTTCCTATTAGTGCAACATGCACTAACCGCCAGCGGCCCCATGTTTTTCGTTGGACTGCGATTTGCGGCAGCGGCAGGCATTGTTTCACTGTTCTCGATTCGTAGCCTGCGTGGCATGACGCTATTTGAACTCAAGGCTGGCTTTTTCATCGGGGTTGCAATCATGCTCGGCTACGGCTTGCAGACGGTTGGCCTACAGACCATTCCAAGCAGCCAGTCAGCATTCATCACGGCGCTCTATGTTCCTTTCGTTCCGCTCCTGCAATGGCTCGTGCTAGGGCGCAAACCCGGTTTAATGCCGAGCTTGGGCATCATGCTGGCCTTTGCCGGCTTGATGTTGTTATCGGGACCCAATGGTGCCTCTTTGAATTTCAGTCATGGAGAAATCGTCACACTCATCAGCGCTATTGCCATAGCGGCAGAAATAATCTTGATCAGTGCCTATGCAGGCAAAGTTGATGTTCGACGCGTCACTGTCGTACAGCTTAGTACAGCATCAATTCTGGCCTTCTTGATGATTGGACCTACAGGCGAAGCCATTCCCGATTTCTCGTGGCTGTTATTAGTCAGCGCTGTGGGCTTGGGTGCAGCCAGCGCTGTTATTCAAGTCGCCATGAACTGGGCTCAAAAAAGTGTTTCACCTACACGTGCAACCCTTATCTACGCAGGAGAACCCGTATGGGCCGGGATCGCAGGACGCCTTGCAGGCGAGCGATTGCCAGGTATTGCGCTGGTCGGTGCGGTATTGATTGTTGCAGCCGTTATCGTGAGTGAGTTAAAAACAAAAGGTAAAGCACCTGACGCGCCTCAAGAGAAGCAAGGCGACGAAGCATGCAACTGATGCTAAAACTCAACGTTCAACACCCAAACGCACACCCGCGAGCGCTTATATAAGGATGATGCTGAGCAATCCTATTTCTGGTTTGCACACATTTTGTAGGATTCATCTACAGCGTCGCTGTTGGTGATCTACAAGTCGCCACGTATGATCGCTTACAAACTCCTGCAGATTAGAAGCCTATGTCCCTGATAGTTCTACTGCTTCTGCCCTTTATCGGCAGCTGTCTGGCGGCTGTTTTGCCGCACAACGCGCGTAACAGTGCATCCCTGCTAGCTGGTGTGATTGCCTTGGTTGGCACCATTCAAGTTGCATTGCTCTATCCGCAAATCGCCCATGGTGGTGTGATTCGTGAAGAGTTTATGTGGTTGCCCAGTCTCGGCCTGAATTTTGTATTACGCATGGACGGGTTTGCCTGGCTATTCTCAATACTGGTACTTGGCATTGGCACGCTGGTGTCCTTGTATGCGCGCTACTACATGTCTCCCGAAGACCCAGTGCCACGCTTTTTCTCTTTTTTTCTAGCCTTTATGGGCGCGATGCTCGGTTTGGTTATTTCGGGCAACCTGATCCAGATCGTTTTTTTCTGGGAGCTGACCAGTCTTTTTTCATTCCTGCTGATTGGTTATTGGCACCACCGTTCCGACGCCCGACGTGGCGCTTACATGGCGCTGATGGTTACCGGTGCAGGCGGATTATGCTTGCTGGCAGGGGTTATGCTGCTCGGCCATGTCGTGGGCAGCTATGATTTGGATGCCGTGCTCGCCGCTGGCGACCAAATTCGTGCCCACAGTCTCTATCCAATCCTGCTACCGCTTATCTTGCTTGGCGCACTGAGCAAAAGCGCGCAATTCCCGTTTCATTTCTGGCTCCCTCATGCCATGGCCGCACCGACACCGGTGTCGGCTTACTTGCACTCCGCAACCATGGTCAAGGCCGGTGTATTTCTCTTAGCAAGGCTGTGGCCTTCTCTGGCTGGCAGTGAAGAATGGTTCTGGATTGTCAGTGGCGCAGGTGCCTGCACCTTGGTGCTCGGCGCGTATTGCGCAATGTTTCAAAATGACCTCAAAGGCCTGTTGGCTTATTCGACCATTAGCCACTTGGGCTTGATCACACTGCTGCTGGGCCTCAACAGCCCGCTGGCAGCGGTCGCTGCCGTGTTTCATATCCTTAACCATGCAACGTTCAAAGCGTCGCTGTTCATGGCCGCAGGCATCATCGACCACGAAAGTGGCACCCGCGACATCCGCAAGCTAAGCGGTTTATTCAAATTGATGCCTTACACCGCGACGCTGGCGATGGTCGCCAGCGCCTCAATGGCTGGTGTTCCGCTGCTCAACGGTTTTCTGTCCAAAGAGATGTTCTTCGCCGAAACCGTGTTCATCAACTCCACCGCGTGGGTTGAGATTGCCCTGCCTGTGATCGCAACCATTGCAGGCACCTTTAGCGTGGCCTACGCACTTCGGTTTACCGTCGATGTGTTTTTTGGCCCGCCCGCCACTGACCTGCCGCATACCCCGCACGAACCCCCACGCTGGATGCGAGCCCCAGTTGAACTGTTAGTGTTCACCTGCCTGATGGTCGGGATTTTCCCGGCACAAACGGTAGGCCCGCTGCTTGCTGCGGCCGCACAGCCGGTTGTAGGTGGCGAGCTGCCTGAGTACAGCTTGGCGATCTGGCACGGTTTAAATGCTCCGATGATCATGAGCCTGATCGCGATGTCTGGTGGCATCGTGCTCTATGTCTTGTTACGCAAACAGCTCAAACTTGAGCGCTTCCCTCTGCCTCCGCTGATTAAATACTTCAACGGCAAGCGCTTCTTTGAGCGCAGCCTGGTTGTGATCATGCGTGGAGCGCGCCGAATTGAACGGCGCATCGGCACACAACGCTTGCAAACCCAACTGTTCTTATTGATTTTGGCCGCAGTGATTGCAGGCCTGATCCCAATGATTTACAGCGGCTTGAGCTGGGGTGACCGTCCTAAAATCCCCGGATCGATTGTATTCGTGACGCTTTGGCTACTCGCAATCATCTGTGCATTGGGTGCAGCTTGGCAGGCTAAATATCACCGTCTCGCAGCCCTGACGATGGTCAGTGTCTGTGGCCTGATGACCTGTGTGACCTTCGTTTGGTTTTCTGCCCCTGACTTGGCTCTGACCCAATTAGTAGTAGAAGTGGTAACCACGGTGCTAATTCTGCTCGGTTTACGCTGGCTGCCGCGCCGAATCGAAGAGGTTTCACCCCTGCCGGGTAGCTTACGCAAGGCGCGGGTGCGTCGTTTGCGCGACTTGTTGCTGTCAACAGTGGTCGGCGGCGGTATGGCGTTGCTGTCTTACGCGATGCTGACCCGCCAAACCCCCAACGATATCTCTTCGTTCTACCTCAGCCGCGCACTGCCGGAAGGCGGTGGCAATAATGTGGTGAACGTGATGCTGGTGGACTTCCGGGGCTTTGATACCTTGGGTGAAATCACCGTACTGGCCGCTGTCGCACTGACAGTGTTCGCCCTGCTCCGTCGTTTCCGTCCGCCCAAAGAAAGCATGCAGCTACCCGCCCAGCAGCGCTTGCTGGCCAAAGACGTGGTCACAGATTTGATCAACCCGCGTAGCGCCAGTGATACCGCATTGGGTTTCATGATGGTTCCGGCGGTGCTGGTACGTTTGCTGCTGCCGATTGCCTTTGTGGTGTCGATGTATCTGTTCATGCGCGGCCACAACCAACCGGGCGGAGGTTTCGTTGCGGGGCTGGTGATGTCCGTGGCGTTTATTCTTCAATACATGGTCGCGGGCACCCAATGGGTCGAAGCCCAAATGAGCCTGCGCCCGCTACGCTGGATGGGCACAGGCCTGTTGTTCGCGACATTGACCGGTTTGGGGGCCATTGCGTTGGGTTATCCATTCCTGACCACGCACACACTGCACTTCAGCTTGCCGCTGCTGGGTGATATTCACGTGGCCAGCGCGTTGTTCTTTGACATTGGTGTTTACGCTGTCGTTGTGGGGGCCACGCTGCTGATTTTGACCGCATTGGCTCACCAATCGGTTCGTGCCCATCGCCCAAGCAGTCAACCTGCCCTACAACCCAAGACCGGAGCTGCCTGATGGAAGAAGTCATCGCTATCGCTATTGGGGTGTTGGCCGCGTCTGGCACTTGGCTGGTTCTGCGCCCGCGAACCTTTCAGGTAGTCATGGGCCTTTGCCTGCTGTCTTACGGGGTCAACCTGTTCATCTTCAGTATGGGCAGCCTGTTTATCGGCAAAGAGCCTGTGATCAAAGACGGTGTCCCCCAAGACCTGCTCAACTACACCGACCCGCTGCCTCAGGCATTGGTTCTGACCGCTATCGTCATCAGTTTTGCCATGACCGCGCTGTTTCTGGTGGTCTTGCTCGCTTCACGAGGCCTGACCGGCACCGACCACGTAGATGGCCGGGAGCCTAAAGAATGAATTTGATGCCGCATCTGATCGTCGCACCCATTTTGCTGCCGCTGCTGACCGCAGCCTGCATGCTGTTGCTGGGTGAGAAACATCGTCCACTCAAAGCCCGTATCAATCTGATTTCAACCCTGATTGGCCTCGGCATTTCGGTGTTGTTGCTGTTGTGGACTCAACAACAAGCCTTACCGGCCTCAATTGGCGTTTACTTGCCGAGTAACTGGCAAGTGCCGTTTGGTATCGTGCTGGTCGTTGATCGCTTATCCGCGATGATGCTCGTGTTGACCGGCATCATCGCCAGTTGCGCCCTGCTATTTGCTATGGCGCGCTGGGACCGGGCCGGAGCCAGCTTCCACGCGCTGTTTCAAATCCAGCTGATGGGTTTATACGGGGCATTCCTGACCGCAGACCTGTTCAATTTGTTCGTGTTTTTTGAGGTACTGCTAGCGGCTTCCTATGGGTTGATGCTGCACGGTTCTGGCAAGTCTCGGGTTTCTGCGGGCTTGCATTACATCTCGATCAACCTGCTGGCGTCGTCGCTGTTTTTGATTGGCGCTGCCTTGATTTATGGCGTAACCGGCACGCTGAACATGGCCGACCTAGCGCTCAAAATCCCACTGGTGCCAGAAGCAGATCGCGGTTTGCTGCATGCTGGCGCGGCCATTTTAGCGATCGCCTTCCTGGCAAAGGCCGGTATGTGGCCGCTTAACTTTTGGCTGGTGCCGGCTTATTCCTCAGCCAGCGCCCCGGTTGCCGCGCTTTTCGCCATCATGACCAAAGTCGGGATCTACACAGTGCTGCGACTCTGGACACTGCTGTTCTCCGGGCAAGCGGGCGCGTCGGCCTACTTTGCCAGCGACTGGTTAATCTACGGCGGCATGGCGACCATCGTTTGCGCTGCCATTGCCATCCTTGCAGCCCAGCGCCTTGAACGTATGGCCAGTCTGAGCATCCTCGTCTCCGCGGGTATCCTGCTGTCTGCTGTTGGTTTCGCCCAACCTAACCTGACCGCCGCCGCGCTGTTTTATCTGGTCAGCTCCACGCTGGCTTTGAGTGCACTGTTCCTGTTGGCCGAGTTGATTGAACGCTCGCGTTCATCCACAGAAGCCCCTATGGAAGAAGATGTCGAGCCATTGCCGAGCCTGCTTGAGCCTCAGATACCTCCACGCGGCACCAACTTGGACGACGACCAAAAAGTGGTGGTTGGCCAAATCATTCCTTGGGCTATGGCCTTTCTGGGCTTGAGTTTTATCGCTTGCGCCCTGCTGATTATCGGGATGCCACCGCTGTCAGGGTTTATTGGCAAGCTCAGCCTACTCAACGCGCTGCTCAATCCTGCAGGTCTGGGTAATCAAACTGAGCTACCTGTTTCAACAGCATCCTGGAGCCTGTTGGCGCTGCTGATTCTCTCGGGCCTGGCTTCGCTGATTGCCTTTTCGCGCATGGGTATCCAACGCTTCTGGACACCGCTAGAACGCCCATCGCCGATACTGCGGCGCATCGAGTGTGTGCCCATCGTGTTGCTGTTAGGGTTGTGCGTGGTGCTGACCTTTAAAGCCGAGCCTGTGTTGCGTTATACCCAGGCCGCCGCTGACACTTTGAATAACCCCGAGCGTTACGTCATGGCGGTGATGGGCTCACGCCCGGTGCCAAGCCCTGAAGCTAAAGCCGCAATGCAAGAGGTGCAACCATGAAGCGCCTGTTCCCGGCCCCTTGGCTGTCCCTGGCTTTGTGGTTACTTTGGCTGCTGCTCAACCTGTCATTAAGTGCTGGCAATCTCTTGCTGGGTGCGGCGCTGGGCTTCCTGGCCCCGCTCATGTTTGCGCCATTACGGCCGCTGCCCATTCGCATTCATCGCCCGTGGGTAATTATCAAGTTGTTTTTCCTGGTGGGCCGTGACGTGGTGATGTCCAATATCGCCGTGGCGTGGGGGGTGCTCAGCGCTGGCAAAAATCCGCCGCGCTCAAAGTTCATCAAGATCCCTCTGGACTTACGAGACGCCAACGGGCTGGCAGCATTGTCGATGATTACCACGGTGGTGCCCGGCACCATTTGGTCAGAGTTGGCGCTTGATCGCAGTGTGTTGCTGCTACATGTGTTCGATCTGGCGGACGAAGCGCAATTTATTGAGCACTTCAAGTCAGCCTATGAACGGCCTTTAATGGAGATCTTTGAATGAGCCCCCTCCTCTCCAATGCCATCTTGCTCAGCCTGTTTATTTTCAGCTTGGCGATGGTGCTTACCGTACTCAGGCTGTTCAAGGGGCCATCAGCACAGGACCGGGTTTTAGCACTGGACTACCTCTACATCGTAGCCATGCTGATGATGCTGGTACTGGGGATTCGATATGCCAGTGACACCTACTTCGAAGCCGCACTGTTGATTGCTCTGTTCGGCTTTGTCGGCTCATTTGCGCTGGCCAAATTTCTATTGCGTGGCGAGGTGATCGAATGAATTCAATCAGCGAGTTATCGCTTTGGATCGAAATTCCAGTGGCCGTGCTGCTCGTTGTCAGCAGCCTGTTTGCCTTGTGTGGTGCCGTGGGGTTACTGCGCCTTAAAGACTTCTTTCAACGCATGCACCCGCCGGCACTGGCCTCAACCATTGGCGCTTGGGGCGTAGCACTGGCGTCGATCCTTTACTTCTCGGCGCTCAAGTCAACACCGGTATTACACGCCTGGTTGATCCCTATTTTGCTGGCGATCACGGTGCCAGTAACCACCTTGCTGCTGGCTCGTACGTCTTTGTTTCGTAAACGCATGGCAGGCGAAAACGTCCCGGCTGAAGTCAGCAGCGGTGGACGTAGCGAGAATGGCAGCTGATACAGCAAGGCAGTGCGTTTTGGTAAACCTTGCTTGCTCGCGGCTGTTGCGAGCAAGCAACTACCTGTCGTACTTACATCCAGCCCAACCAACTCCAATACGTCGCCCCAAATAGCAACATCAGCCCATAGCCTACCGCCGTCACAATCAGCCCGACCTTGGCGAACTGTTTGGCCGTGAAGGTTTGGGTGCCCAGACACACCATGTTCTGCGGCGCGTTAATCGGCAGGATAAACCCGTAGCTGACAACAAAACCCAGCAGCATGGTCATCCCCAGTCGATTGAACTCCCCAGGTAAGCTCTGCAATACGGCGATCAAAATCGGCAACAAGGCCGAGGTTAATGCCGTTGCACTGGCAAAACCCAAATGAATCAAAATCAAAAACGCACCCAAAATCGCAAAAATCCCCAGCGGCCCGACCTGATCCAGCCCCGTGTTCGATACCACTTGTCCGCCCAGCCATTGCCCAGCCTGAGTGGTAAGCAACGCGGTGCCCAAGCTGATCCCTACCCCGAACACAATCACCGTGCCCCACGGAATACGCGACTGCACGTCCTTCCAAGTCATCACCCCATAACGTGGCAGCAATAAAAACACCAAGCCGGCGTAGGTCGTAGAGGTGGTGTCAAAACTGTGTAGTTTGCCCTCAGTGGCCCATGCCAGCAGTAAGGCCACAGACACTGCCATCAAACGCTTTTGTGGGGCCGTCATAGGCCCTAGTTGCGCAAGCGATTGCTCAACGGCTTCTTTGCCACCGGGAATACTGTCGCTTTCGGGCGGGAGCATTTTGAGCACCACAAACAGCAACACTGCCGACATGATGATGGCCCACGGCGCCCCCGCAATCAGCCAGTCGAGCCAATTCACCCGTTGGCCGAGCATCTTGTCCATAAAACCCACTGTCAGCAGGTTTTGCGCCGCAGCGGTCTGAATGCCTACGTTCCAGATACTGGTGCCTTGAGCCACAACAATCATGATCCCTGCGGCAATGTTCGAGCGCTTATCCACGCCAAATGCCATGATCACGCCCATCATGATAGGCACCACGCACGCACTGCGGGCAGTGGCGCTGGGTACCACCAAACTCAGCAAAATGGTAACCGCGATGGCTCCCAGCAATATCCGTCGTGTACTGGTGCCAATGCGCGACAGCGTCACCAGCGCAATTCGTCGATCCAGCCCCGTGTGGGTCATGGCCGCGGCAATAAACAAAGCGCCTGCCACCAACGCCAATGCGGCATTGGAGAAGCCGGTCAAGGCCATCGTGATGCCTGCTGAAGTGCCATACAGCTGCGATGGGTCTTGCAAGGTGGGCGCCATGCCGATCAAAAACGCCATCAGTGACGTAATCATGATGGCACTGGCTTCGTAAGACACCGCTTCGGTGATCCACACCACCACGGCAAACGCCAAAATTGCCAGCATGCGATGGCCTGCAACTGGCAAGTCAGCGGGCAATGGCAACAGCAATACGCCGACCATGACCAAAACAGCAATCACCAGGCCTAAAGGCAGCTTCAATCTCGTCGTATCAGGCGCGGGGGTGGTTGCGGGCGAACTCATGGCTATCTCCTTGTGTTTAACCACGTAGAGGCCAGCCCACGAGCGACCTCTACAACTCGCTCGAAGCATAGGCCAAGCCCGCCCAACAGGTTTTGATACTTGTCAGCTGAACCGCTAAAGCTCACGGCAATGTTGGCCCTGTTTATTGAATTCGATAGTGAAACGTATTGCGTACGCCCGGCACGCTTACCGGCTGGCCGTTGACTACGCGCGGCTTATAGCGAAAGGTCGCCGCCGCCACTAACGAAGGCCGAATAAAGGCCGGGTGGCAGTTGCCCACTACCTTCGGCGCCTCAACCTTGCCCTGCGGCGTGACCGAATACTCAACCGTGCAATCGCCTTCAAGGCCCTTATCCAACGCTCGTTGAGGGTAGTCCGGCGCTTGCTTACTGATCGGCAAGTACTGTCGAATGTCCGCTGCATCAGCCTGCTCAGCGCGACGCGCGTTATCTGCCGCCGCTTTGGCCTGCTGATCGGCCTGAGCCTGTTGGCGTTGTAACGCCTGCTCCTGAGCATGTTGCTCAGCGACTTTTTGTTGCGCAACACGCTGCGCTTCCTGCAGCTGTTTTTGTGCCTCCACCCGTTTGCGCGCCAAAGCGGCCTGCTCTAGCTTGCGGGCTTGTATTTGCGGGTCGGGCGCAGGCTTGATCACTTCAGGCTTGGCTTCGACCACAGGGGGCGCCGCCGTCGGTATCGGCTCTGGCGCAGGTGTTGGCGGCGCAACCACAGGCTCGGCAGGCAAGGTTATCAAGCGCGTTTTCAACACCGTTGGGGCGCTGACCGGTTGCTGTTCAATCGTCCAGCCCAGCGCCAGCAATGCCACCACCGCACTGTGCAACGCAACCGTGAGCGCCAAGGCTTGACCGTTGCGCCACAGTTTTGCCCAAGGCACCCCAGAGGCGTCCTGCAACGGGGCGTAGATTAAGGCCGCGCTCATTGTGGGGCCTCGGTCACCAACCCTAAATTGGCCACACCGCCCTGTTGCAGTGCGGCCATTGCCTTGACAACGCTGCCATAGCCGGCCTCATTGTCCGCACGGATATACACCTGCGTATCCGCATTCTGCGCAACAACTTGACCAATTTTGGCTTGCAACTCGTCAAGGCTGACGGCGCTGTCCGTCTGGTTTTTGGTGTCCAGTTCGCTGCCCAAATTCCAGTAGTAACCGCCATCTGCCTTAACCGACAGGGTCAGAATTTTTTGTTGGCTGTCATTGACCAACGCTTCGCTGGCGACTTTTGGCAATTCGATTTTCACCCCTTGGGTCAACATGGGTGCAGTCACCATGAAGATCACCAGCAGTACCAACATCACATCGATGTAAGGCACCACGTTCATTTCAGCCTTGGGCCCATGTTTACGCTGTGGTCGAGCGAGCATTTTCAAACTCTCCTTTAGGCAACCGCCGACATGTTGCGCGAACCGGCATGCGCGCTGCGGTACAGGCGCATCTGTACCTCATTGCCCAAGCTGTAATAACGCGTCAGCAAGGTCTGACCACGGGACGAGAACCGGTTATAAGCAATGACCGCCGGGATCGCGGCAAACAAACCGATAGCCGTGGCGATCAAGGCTTCGGCAATGCCCGGAGCCACTGTCGACAGCGTGGCCTGCTGAACCTGCGACAAGCCGATGAAAGAGTTCATGATCCCCCACACCGTGCCAAACAAGCCGATATACGGGCTGACCGACCCCACCGTGGCGAGGAACTGCAAACCTTTTTCCAAGCGCACTTCCTGTTCGCTGATGGCTACATACAGTGCACGCTCAACCCCTTGCATGACGCCATCAGCATCAATACCTGGCTGCTGCTTGAGCTGCGCATATTCACTGTAAGCCGCCGTAAATACCTGTTCGGCCCCCGCGTCTTCATGGGCCAGGTCACGGCTCTCGCGGTATAGGGCATTCAGTTCACCCTGTGCCCGAATGCGCTGAATGAACGCGTCAATATCCCGCTCGCTGCGACGCAAAACTGCACTGCGCCGCACAATCAAAAACCAGCTCAACAGCGAGGCGGCGAGCAAAATCAACATCACGGCCTTAACCAAAAGGCTGGCGTCGGTGATCAGGCCCCAAATCGTCATGTGCTCCATTGTTGCTTGCATGCTGTACTCCTTGTTTAAGGCGGCGCCATACCCAGAGAGCAGGCGCATAAAAGGGATTCAACCCCATTGAAGTGACCGGCTGATGACCGGATTAAGGCAAATGCAGGGCTTTAGCCACTTCAGCCCAAGGGATGTATTTGTAGTTTTGGGCTTGCTCGGGCATGCGTTTACGACCGTCCTGCACCACCAACATGCCTTGGCTCCACGGGCCGCCAAGGTTGGCCGACGTCACTTCAAGGCCATCGGTTTCTGAGGTGCCATCAATCCCGGCCTCGGCATTAATGCCCACGCGAAATGCACCGCGCAGGGCAAAAGGTGGTTCAGCGTCGACAACCACATAGCTGTCGTTGCCTTGACTGGAAATCACCAGATAGTTGTCTTTTTCGGTCTGGTACAGCGCCAGCCCTTCAATATCGTCGTGTACTTGCTCACCGACCTTGATCACGCTGGTCAGGGTCGCGGGTTGATCCGCTCGTGCGTCCAGCGTCCATACCGCGACGTCCTCTTCACCCAAAAACAAGCGCTGACGCAGGTCATCCGCTACGCAGCCTTCAGGCTGGGTCGCCACTTTGAACTGGCGCACCAACTCGCCCTCTACCTTGTTGTTCTTGGCGAACAGGCGGTGCTGTACGAACGTGCCGTCTTTATCGTTGGCAAAACTGTAAATGTCCCCCGATGGCGCTTTGAACAGGCACAGACCATAAATGTCGTTGACCGGTGTTGCGATCTCACCCGCTTCGCGCACCTCGCCCGTTGCTCGATCAATGCTGAATACGCTTAAGCTGTTGTGATCGCGATTTGTGGCCACCGCCAGATCCACCGTTTGCTCGCCCAGTGAGAAACCCGGGCGCACATCTACGTTATTCAGCCGTCCTACCGACAGGTGCTGCACGCGCCGCCCTTGCAGGTCGTAGACTTCCAAACCGTTCTTTTTGTTGGTGCCCAGTACGCGGCTCATGGCCGGGTGGGTGGGGTGAACCCAAATCGCGGGGTCATCCGCCGCGTCCCCCTGACTCACTACCGGCTCGCTTTGCACAGCAGGTTTTACCAGTGGCAACACCACTGGCAGCTTCACGGGCGTGGCTGTCCAGTTCAGCGCGCCTTCAAACAGCTGGCTGTTATTGCCATCCTGCACCAGCACCTGCAGCCCTTGTGACGTTTGGCGAACAGCCAATTGTTCCGGCTCAGCCAAACCATCAAGCGCCAGGCTGGCAACAGGCGACCACTGTTTGCCCTGCTGCTGATAAAGGTGTAATTGCGCAGCATCCGGATCAAGCCCCAGCATGCCACCCGGCACCAACGCCATAGCGCCTGCTGATTTTTTCACCTCACCAAAAGGCTCGATCATCGCCACCGGCACACGTGAAACATCAGCCTCCGGGTGTGCCGGGTACGCCCACCAGCCGATGTTTTCTTCGTTGACGAACAGCGTCTGTGCGCCATCATCCACTTGGCAAAACTCAGCGTTAGGCGGCAATGGCAGGCTGCGAACCAAACGCGGCTCGGCCAGTTGTTTAGCATCAGCTGCTACCAACCATTGCTCACCCTTGCCCTCTTCGCCCACGGTGAACAGGTACACATTGCTGGCGTCATCGCGATACAGGCACACCCCGTTAACGGCGTAATCACGTTGCGGCAAATACGATGGGGGTTGCCACGTGTGATCGGTTGGATTGAGCCCCAACACCACCACTTGCTGCTTCTTCTGATCGTTGCTCACCACCAGCATCTGCTCACCCAGCTCGCGGCTGTCCAGGCCCGCAAATGAGCCAGCGACACGGCTCAGGGTTTTGCCCTGCTTGTCGAGCAGCAACAGGCCTTCACGCTTGCTCACAACCAGTCGTTGATCGTCTGCGGCATTTGGCAAGTACATCGCGGCCTGAGCTTTACTGGTTGCCAAGGGCTTTAATGTCGGGGCGCTGACAGGGGTTGCTGCCTGCGCGCTGCTGGCGGTCAAACACGCGAGCAAAGGCAGCAGTGGCACACGGCGTTTAAACAAGACGTTCATGGGTATTTATCCTTTCCAAGGCCCGCAGTCAGCGCGGGCCCATGCTTAAAAATGGGTGAAGGTCAGGCCCAGCGAATAGGTGGGGCCGTACTCTTCGTATTGGTTGTTGTAACGGCTGTTGCCGCTGTAGACGAAGTACGGCTGATCGGTAAGGTTCTGCGCCTCAAAACTGACTTGCAGGTTTTTGGTCAGCGAATAGCGGGCGCTGAAATCGACAAAGGTCTGCGCGTCAACGTGCAGGTCATGGGCCTTGTCGTTGATCCCGGCCAATTCATAGAGGTACTGCGATTTGTAGTTAGCTGACAGGCGCAGGCTGAGCTTGTCGTCTTCCCAGCCCAGCATCAGGTTGCCAACGGTGTCGGACTGATTCGGCAAGTTGATGTCGCGCTTACGCTCCCTGCCGACAGCCGCGTCATAGCCTTTAATGCTGGCGTTAGAGCGGCTAAACGTGGTGTTCGCGCCCACCAGCAGGCCGTTCCAGGGCGCGGGCAGCCAGTCGAACTTTTGCGAGTACGCCAGTTCCAGCCCGTACAACTTGGCGCTGTCGCCGTTGGCGTAAGTGTGGGCTTGGGTGAAGTCGACCCAATCGCCAGTGCCCGCCAAGTCGTTGTTGTAGACGAAGTTTTTGATGTCTTTGTAAAACAGAAAGGCCGAGACCGTGCCCGCTTGCCCCATGTAATGCTCGATGCCCAAGTCGAAGTTGCTCGACTCCAGCGGCTTGAGGTCAGGGTTACCAAACGTCGCTTCGTCGTCATCAATGACAAAACCCGGCGCCAATTGGCCGAAGGTCGGGCGTACCACGGTGTTGGTCCATGCCGCCCGCACTTGGGTGTTTTTATCCAACTGATAGCGCGCATGAAGCCCTGGCAACCAATGGTGGTAGTCGCGTTGGGTATCTTGTGCTTCAAACACCCCATCGCGCACTCCGGTGCCCTTGGCTTCGAACTTGGTGCCTTCGTAGCGCATGCCAGCGATAAAACGCCAGTCATCCACATCAATGGTGTTCATCAGGTACGCAGCGTTGATGTCTTCTGTGATCTTGAAATCATTGGCCCGTGACTCTTGTTCGTCGTAAAAGTCACCCGAATTCAAACCACCGATAAGGTCCTTGATGGCACTGCCACTGATACCCGGCCCGAACTGACCAAGTTGGTAGTGCACGTTGCCTTTTTTGAACTGGGTGAGGTTAAGTTGCTCATCACTGAAGCCCAGATCAGAAAAGTCCTCATAAACCCAGGCATTAAGGTCATTGTCCTTGTTGCGACGGCTGACCTTGCCGCCGAACTTGACCTGCGAGGCATAACCATCAACGTCATAGTCACGGGCAAGATCGAGACGGATGTTTTTCTCGGTGTCCTGCGTGTTTTGCTCCTCCCAATCAACCTTGTCCAAGGTGAAGTTGGCCGGGTCATAGAACGCTTGACCAATAATAGGTCGCGGTTTTTGAGTGTCGTAAAAACCACTGTCAGGAAGGCTTGAGTTGCCCTTGAAGGTGGCGCCGGCTATGTGACCCGGGCTGTCCTCACTGGACTTGCTGTAACCGGCCCGACCGCTCAAAGTCCAGAGCCCCATCGTGCGCTCGCCGCCCAACACGTAAGACTGAATTTCTTGGGTTTCTTCGCGCTGTTTGAGTTTGCGCTTGACCTTAGCCTTGCCCAACTCACCTGCGGCTTGTGGGTTGGCGAATTCGATACCTGTCGAGTTGCGGGTTTCGCTGTCTTTGTAACGGCTGTAAAGCGTGCGCAAATACAGGCTGGTGTCGTCGTCGGGCTTGTAATCAAAGTTCAAGCCACCACCGGTGCGTTCGCGGCTGATGTCGTACACCCGCTGCTCAAAACTGTTCAGCCGGGCACCATCGTTGAAGTCCCAGTCGCCCCCGGTTTCAACGTTATCGGAACCGAAGTCACGTTTGTTCCAGCTTAAGGCGGCGGCCACGCCAAAGTTGTCGATCCCATCCCCAAGGCTGAAACGGTCACTGATCGCGCCGGACACTTTGGGACTGGTTTGGTGGCTATTTTTGTTGTAACCCGCCTCGGTGGTACCGGTGTAAAACAGCCCCTTGTGGTCGAAGGCTGACAAACTTTGAACATCCACAGTGCCGCCCAGCGAGTTGGCGTCCATGTCCGGGGTCAGGGTTTTGATCACCGACAACGACTGCACCAACTCTGAAGGCAACACATCGAGGGCCACAGCACGACGGGCGCTTTCAGGCGATGGCACCAAGGTGCCGTTGATGGTCACACTGTTCAGGTCAGGGCCCAAGCCGCGCACGCTGACAAAACGCCCTTCGCCCTGATCGCGTTCAACGCTGATACCCGGCAAGCGCTGTACCGCCTCGGCGACGTTGGCATCGGGCAGTTGAGCCACGCCATCGGCATGCACCACGCTTTCGATACTGTCCGACTTGCGCTGCTCTTTGAGCGCCTGATCAATACTGGCGGCCTGCCCCACCACATCGACATGCTCGGTGGCACCCACGGCATCAGCAGCGTTCAGACGCTCACTGGCAATCGCCAGAGCCAGCGCACTGAGCGTAAAACCTACCCACTGTGACTTACTGCGACACGTGTACATGTTTATCCCCCCACAGAATCCCTACCGGCCGGGCAAATGGCCCAGCAATCTGGAAGCGAAAATTAGGGAGCACGTATGACAGTGCCGTGACAGGCCTGGGCGCCAAACCACGAAATAGCCGGTTTTGGCAGGTAAATGGTCGACAAATGAGCTGATTTGACCTTTAGCCCCGCTCGGCGCTGACGCAGAGTGCAATGGATTACAGGGTGGCTTTAAGGGTCTATACCCACTGTTTTCGAGCCAAGCGTGGGCAAGGCAAAAACAGGCCGGGGAGCCGCGTTTACGTGTTGTAAATGAGCATTGCGAGCCTGTTTTCAACGCTGCATATCCGCGCGCAGATACATTTCCAACAGCACTTAGCGCCGCCCGCGACAGCGATAGCAAGGTCAAGGTTTAAACACTGTTGGGGGAATGACGCCTGAGCTGATTCGACCTACACATCTTGTAACATCGCTGTCACACGCCTCTGTTCTGCTGACCGGTAATACGCATCGGTAGAACTGTTCATGACTTGGCTAAACGTACTTAAACACCACCGCTGGAAGCTATCGCTGCTGGTGCTCGCGGCCAATATCGGCTTGTTGCTCAACGTTGCATTCGGCACACCCAAAGCCCTCAGTGAATGGCAATGGCTGGATATCCTGGGCGAAGGCGGGACTGCGCTGTTCCTGCTGTTTTGGCTCGTACTGGTGCTTAAAAGTCGCCCGGCAGGTCGCGTCACCAACTACCTGTCGGTGGGTTTGAGCTGCATGTTCTTTTCATGGTGGATCGACGTGCTGGACGAGTTTATTCGCTTGCCTAAACACATTGGCTGGGATCACTGGCTGGAGTCCGGGCCAATGCCGGTGGGCATGATTGTGCTGACCATTGGCCTGTTTCACTGGCACCGCGAACAACTGGCCATCAGCCAACAAATGGAAAAGCGCGAGCGCGTGTTCCGCGAACATCGGCTGTTCGACAAGCTCACCCCGCTGGGCGGTGCTGATTACCTTAAGCGCCAAGTCAGTGATTGCCTGGCACAAAGCCGTGAGCAGCAACAACCACTGTCGTTGCTGGCGCTGGACCTCGATAACTTTGCCGCGATCAATCAACAGTACGGTCATGGCGAAGGTGACGCCGTGTTGCAAGCCCTCAGCCAGTTGTTGCTGCTTAACCTGCGCCAACACGATCTACTCTGCCGGCTGGCCGGCGATCGCTTTGTGGTGCTGCTGCCCAACAGAGGTGAAAGTCAGGGCCGATTGCTGGCACTGGAACTGCAACAAGCGGTACAGAGCCTGGCGCATAAAACCCGTCAGCATGGCGAGCGGGTGTATTTATCCGCCAGTACAGCAGTGGTCATGGCGGTTGATGAAGCCCCCGATGGCCTGCTCAAACGCCTGAATCTCGCACTGGCTCGGGCCAAGCCCCCCCGAGTCAAACGCGCATGACCGTCGTAACCCGCTGGTATGAAGCCGACAGCCGCTTTATTCCAGGGCATTACCAACCCGCTACGCTGATTGATCTGGCGCTGTCGCGAGACATCGACAGCCATCGACTATTGCGCGGCACAGGCCTGTTTTACGACGACATTGTTGCCGGGCACACCCGCCTCAGCGCGCAGCAGTTTTTCAGTTTGATCGGCAATGCTCAGCGCTTGCTTGAGGCCGATGACAGCAGTTTTCTATTTGGCCAGCGCCTGTTGCCAGGGCATTACGGGGCCGCCAGTCATGCCTTGCAACACGCGCAAAACTTGCATCAGGCGCTGGACACCGTCACCCACCATCGCGCTTTACTCAGCCCCTTACTGACGCCACGCCTGCTGCTCGATGATAAATACGCTTACGTGTATTGGCTCGACAGTTGCGGGGCACAAGAGCAACTGCGCTTTGTTCTGGAGGCCAGCATGACCTCATTGATGGCCATGACCCAGTGGCTCAGCGGCGAGCGCCTGCCTTGGGAGTGCAGTTTCACTTACCCCGAACCCCGCTATGTGGAGCAGTACTGGGTACACCTTGGGGAGAACAGCCAATTTGGCTGCCAACTCGACATGATGCGCATCCCACGGGAATACCTCACCCGGACGTGGCCAAACGCATCGGCCATTGCGCGGCAAGTGGCCCTGCATCAAGCACAAGACCAGCTGCAAACACTGGGTTTTAGCGCCAGCTTGCTCGACCGGGTTTACGTTTACCTGCGTGACAACGCTCAGCACACCCCCAGCCTTGAGCAGGTTGCACAGCATTTTTCAATGAGCCAGGCCACCCTCAAACGCAAACTGAACAAACACGGCACTCACTTTCAGGCCCAGCAAGACCTGGCGTGCAAACACGTGGCGTTGTACCTGTACCAAATCAAAGGCCTGAGCAACGAAGCCGTTGCCGAGCACCTCAATTTCAATGACGCCGCCAACTTTCGCCGCTCACTCAAACGCTGGACAGGTTGCACGCCTAACCTGATCCGCCAGTTGTTTAGCCTTGATTGAGATTTGGGCTGCCTGAGTTTTCGACGATTGCGTCGCTTTGCTCTACTCGTCAACAGCTCCACGAGGGATTGCTAACCCGCCAAGGCTCGCAACTTCGCCAGCTCATCCGCGGCCAACGGGATGCCCGCAACCAGCGACTTGGCGCGCTCCTTGAAGCGGCGATCACCCGGCATACGCTCAAGGCCGACAGCGTGCATTTGGCGCACCAGCTCTGCACTGCGTTGGGCAAAGCTGTTGCCACCGGATTTGGTCGGGTCGATAACAATCAGCAACTGCCCCGTCCACGGGGTTTGCGCGCCGGGGTGTTTCTTCCAGTCGAACTCGAACGAGAAGTTACCGCCGGTCAGTGCTGCCGCCAGCAGTTCGACCATCATTGACAAGGCCGAACCTTTGTGGCCGCCAAAAGGCAGCAAAGCACCGCCGTCGAGAATGTCCTTGGGGTTTTGCGTCGGCTCGCCGTGCTTATCAACCCCCATTCCCGCAGGCAACGAATGGCCTTTACGGGCCGCAATTTGCACGTCGCCGTGGGCGATCGCACTGGTGGCCAGGTCGAACACAATAGGGTCGCCATCGGCACGCGGTGCTGCAAAAGCGATGGGGTTTGTGCCAAACAAAGGTTTTTGCGCGCCGTGGGGCACCACGCAGGTCATGCTGTTGACCACGCTCAACGCCACCAAGCCTTCTTCAGCAAACGGCTCAACATCGGGCCACAGCGCTGCAAAGTGGTGCGAGTTGCGAATGGCCAACACGGCAATCCCGGCGCTGCGGGCTTTTTCGACTAACAAGCTACGCGCGGCAGCCAACGCGGGTTGAGCAAATCCGTTGGCAGCGTCCACACGGATAAAGCCCGAGGCCACATCTTCAACAATCGGGGCGGCCTGCCCATCGACCCAATCGCTAGCCAACGATGCCAAATAGCCCGGAATGCGGAACACGCCGTGGCTATACGAGCCATCACGCTGGGCCCGCGCACAGTTGTCCGCCAACACCTGCGCTACGTCTGAGGAGGTGCCATGACGTTCGAATATTCGTTGTAACAAAGCGGTGAGTTCAACGAGGGAAAGCGACTCCACGTTAGGCGTGGCAGTGTCGGACTGAGTCATGCGGGCGCTCCAATCTAGTTTTTATTGTGCTGTGCAACGGTGAGGCCAACTATCCTGCGATGACAGTTAGCTGTCAAATATTGACTTCATGACAGAAAACATTCACTTTCTGCAACGCGCTGAAATAAAAACAGGAAAGCAGCCGTGAGCCAACCCATCAAGCAACGCCTTGAAAGCAGTCTGTCGACCGCCTCCCCTTCGGGTCGGGCGATTGCCAGTTACATGCTGGCCAATCTCTACGAGTTGCCGTTTCAGACCGCCGCAGACATTGCCAGTATCTTGGGCGTCAGCGAATCCAGTGTTGGGCGCTTTTGCCGCTCGCTGGGCTACAGCCATTTCAAAGAACTCAAAAACGACCTCAAAGATGACTTGGGCGATGGCCCGTGGTTGGTCGGCGATCGCCTGCAAGAGTTTCGCCAACAGTCAAGCCAAAGCCCGCAAGCGCTACCCCGTAGTTTTGAGCTAGAAGTCGCAGCGCTGGTCAAGGTGTACGAATACAGCCTCACACCGGAATGGCAAATTGTCAGCCATCGTTTGGCCACTCGGCGCAAAGTCTTTATTGCAGGTTTTCAGACCGAACGCGGGATCGCCGCGTCCATGGTTCACTTGTTGCAATACCTGCGCGATGGCGTGCAATTGGTGGATGGCGCAGCCGGGCATTATGCCGACGTGCTGCTGTGCCCTGCCGATGACTGTGCGCTGGTGGTGTTTGAAGCCCGCCGTTACTCGCGCCATGCCCAGCATTTGTGCCGCAAGGCACGTGAAGCGGGCATTCCCGTCACACTGGTGACCGATACGTTCTGCGATTGGGCCGACCAGTACGCCGATGAAGTGTTTCGCGTACCTACCGAATTCAACCTGTTCTGGGAGTCCACGGCGGCCATGCTGTCGCTGGTTCACCTGCTGGTCAATGAAGTGTGCAAACAACTGGGACCCGACGTTGAAAAACGTCTTGAGGCAACCGCGGCCTTACACAATGAGTTCGTGGGTTACACATCCTCACCCGGGCCAAAACAATAAAACGAGGTGTTAGATGAAAAACGTCATTCGCTTTGCCAGTGCATGTGCAATGGTTGTCGCCGTAGCGTCCAACGCTCAGGCCGACAAACTGACAATCGCCACGGAAGGCGCCTACCCTCCGTTTAACTACGTTGACTCAGACAACAAACTGCACGGTTTTGATGTCGACATTACCAACGCGGTGTGCGAACGCATGAAGGCTGACTGCACGATCGTGGCTCAGGATTGGGACGGCATCATTCCAGGGCTCATGGCGAAAAAATACGATGCCATTGTCGCTTCGATGATTGCCACCGATGAACGCAAACAAAAAATCGCTTTCACTAATCACTACTACCGCACCCCGCTGTCGATTGCCGTCCCTAAAGACTCAGACATCACCGATGCACAAACCAACTTCAAAAGTAAAACCATTGGCGCTCAAGGCGCAGCGACCCAAGGTATTTACGCCGAAGATCACTACGAAAAAGCGGGTGCCGACTTAAAGCTCTATCCAACATTGGACGAAGCCAACGCCGAGTTGTTAAACGGTCGCATTGACGCCGTGATTGCTGACAAATTTCCGTTGCTCGAATGGGTCAATAAAACCGGTAAAGACTGCTGCAAGATGCTCGGCGACGTAGATGGCACGCTGGCAGACGCTTCGATTGCCGTGCGCAAAGAAGACAGCGCACTGCGTGAACGTTTCAACAAGGCATTGGACGAGATCGTGGCCGACGGCACCTATAAAAAGATCTCCAGCCAGTATTTCGACTTCGATATTTATTAAGCATTAAGTCACCCGTCCAAGGCTCACACCAAGGACTTCCCTGCCCCAGTACCTTGCCCTGCGCACTCAGTGTGCGCAGAGGCTGAATGTCGGCCCAATTTTGCCCGGGGATTCGAGCATGCTCGATCAACTCTCACTTCTATCTTTCGCCAGTGGCGGCTGGGGCTCGGCCTTACTGGCCGGAGCGCTGGTCACCATTGCGTTGGCCTTGAGCTGCTTGCCTATTGGTTTGCCGTTGGGTCTGGCGGTCGCATTGGCTGCACGGTCTAAAAACCGCTGGATGCGCGCGTGGGCCACCACCTTTTCCACTGTGTTTCGTGGTTTGCCCGAGCTGTTAACGCTGCTGATTATTTATTACGGCTGTCAGATCGCCGCGCAAAAAATCCTCGCCATGATGGGTTACGACGCTCAGGTCACCATCAATACCTTTGTCGCTGCGATGGCTGCATTCAGTCTAGTTTTTGCTGCGTTCTCCAGCGAGATTTGGCTGGGCGCATTTAAAACCGTCCCCAAAGGTCAGTTTGAAGCCGCCTCGGCGCTGGGTCTGTCCAAGTTCACGACCTTTCGCAAAGTGGTGCTGCCGCAACTGGCGCGCATCGCCCTGCCAGGCCTCTCGAACAACTGGCTGTCACTGCTCAAGGACACCTCACTGGTGTCGACCATTTCGCTGGTCGACCTGATGCGCCAAACCAACTTGGCCGTGAGCGTGACCAAGGAGCCGATGCTGTTCTACACCGTGGCCTGTTTCGGCTATCTGTTTTTCTCGGCGATCTCGGGACGGCTGTTCAGCTTCCTTGAGCGCTACTTCAGCCGCCATCAACGGAGTGCACGCCCATGAGCCTGGCTGAACTACAAAACATGCTCCTTAACCCCGACTTGCTTGAGCGTTACGGCCCGCGTTTTATCGACGGGCTGTTAGTCACCGGCAAACTGGTGGCCATTTCCTTCACGCTGGGTGCGCTGCTCGGCTTGCTGATTGCTTTGGGGCGTTTGTCCAACAACCGCTTTTTACGCAGCTTCACGGGTGCCTACGTTTACTTCTTCCGTGGCTCCCCGCTGCTGGCGCAGTTATTTTTGCTGTATTACGGTCTTGGCTCGTTCAAGAGCTTTTGGCAAGACGTCGGTTTGTGGTGGTTTTTCCGCGATGCGTGGTTTTGCACCCTGCTGGCCTTCACCCTGAACACAGCGGCGTATCAGGCTGAGATCCTGCGCGGCAGCATATTGTCGGTCGCCCAAGGGCAGCGAGAAGCTTGCAAGGCACTGAACCTCTCGCGCTGGACCACCTTTCGCAAAATCATCCTGCCGCAATCGCTGCTGGTGGCTATCGGCCCATTGGGTAACGAGTTGATCCTGATGATCAAGGCCAGCGCCATTGCCTCGCTGGTCACCATTTATGACCTGATGGGTGTGACCAAAATGGCATTCTCACGCAGCTTCGATTTTCAGGTCTATCTGTGGGCTGCTGTGCTTTACCTGCTGATCGTCGAAATTGTGCGTCGCAGCCTGAAACTTATAGAAGGTCGTCTCAGCCGACATTTGCACTAAGCCCATTGTTCGGGCTGCGACCAAGCCCCTTGTTTAAGGATGTATTTATGCACTGCGACACTATTGTTCTGGGCGCTGGCATTGTCGGCGTCAGTACTGCGTTGCACCTCCAGGCACGGGGGCGCAACGTGGTGTTACTTGACCGCTCACAACCGGGCAGCGGCACCAGCCACGGCAACGCCGGGTTGATCGAGCGCGCCAGTGTGATTCCTTATTCGTTCCCGCGTGAACTCTCGCGCTTGCTGCGTTACAGCCTCAATCAGCAATCCGATGTGCGCTACAGCCTTAAACACCTGCCTAAAGCCGGGCCTTGGCTGCTGCAATACTGGCGCCAATCCAGCCCAAAAGGGTTGGCCAAAGCCACGCATGCCATGCTCCCGCTGATTGAAAAATGCGTCAGCGAACACGACCTGTTGGCCGAACCCGCTGGCATGACAGATCTGATTCACGACAGCGGTTGGATTGAGGTCTATCGCACTCAAGTCGACTTCGATAAAGCTCAGCGCGATGCGGCGGCGCTGGTCGAGTACAAGCTCAACTACAAGGTGCTCAATCAGCAGCAGGTTCACGCACTCGAACCCGGCTTGCACACCGATGTGATCGGCGGCATTCATTGGCTCGACCCCAAAACTGTCAGTGATCCGGGGGGGCTGACGCGAGGATACGCCGAGTTGTTTATTAAGCGTGGCGGCACTTTTGTGATTGGCGATGCCACAAGCCTGCGCCCGACTGCTGGGCAATGGCAGGTGGACAGCCACAAAGGGCTCATTGTGGGCAATGAGGCCGTTATCGCGCTGGGCCCACAAGCCCGGGAAATTTTCGAGCCGCTGGGTTATCGCATTCCGTTGGCAATCAAGCGTGGCTATCACATGCACTACGCCGCTAAAGACGGGCACACCATGCAGCATCCCATTCTCGACTCGGTGGGCGGTTATGTACTGGCACCGATGGTCGGCGGCATTCGTCTGACCACAGGCATTGAATTCGCTGACAGTGATGATCCTATCAACGAGATCCAGTTGCGCCGTTGTGAAGAGCGGGCGCAACGCTTGTATCCATTGGGTGAGCGGGTGGATGCAGAACCTTGGCTGGGCCGCCGCCCTTGCCTGCCTGACATGTGCCCGGTCATCAGCCCGGCCAGTCGTCACAAAGGTTTGTGGTTTAACTTCGGTCACGCCCACCACGGCCTGACATTGGGGCCTGTCAGTGGCCGCTTGTTAGCAGAAATGATGACGGGCGAATACCCGTTTACCGATCCAACGCCTTACAGCGCTGAGCGCTTTTACTGATCTCTGGAGACACACCATGAACGTCCAACCTGTTTATGTTCACAGCGCCGTGTCTCCAGCCACCGACCCTCGCAAGGTGGTGGTGGATATCGCCGGTTTGAACAAGTACTACAGCGCCTTTCATGTGCTTAAAGGCATCGACCTGCAAGTGCGTGAAGGCGAGCGGATCGTCTTGTGTGGGCCGTCAGGCTCGGGCAAGTCGACGCTAATTCGCTGCATCAATCGTCTGGAAATTGCCGAAAAAGGCAGCATTCTGATCAACAACACCGACCTGTCACAGCCAAGCCGCGAGGCCGCCAAGGTACGCAGCGAGATCGGCATGGTATTTCAGCACTTCAACCTGTTCCCGCACATGAGCGTGCTCGATAACTGCATCTTGGCCCCCATGTCGGTGCGGGGTTTGTCGCGCAAAAAAGCCATCGAGCTGGCGCAGCACTTTTTGAATAAGGTAGGCATCGCCAATCAGGCTGACAAATACCCCAGCCAGCTGTCAGGCGGCCAACAGCAGCGCGTGGCCATTGCTCGAGCCCTGTGCATGGAGCCAAAAATCATGCTGTTCGACGAGCCGACTTCCGCGCTGGACCCAGAAATGGTCAGTGAAGTGCTGGACGTGATGGTCAACCTCGCGGGCAGCGGCATGACCATGCTGTGTGTGACCCACGAAATGGGCTTCGCCCGCCAAGTGGCTGAACGCGTGTTGTTCCTTGATGGCGGCATGATCATTGAAGACTCACCGCCCAATGAGTTCTTCAACGCACCCAAAAGCCCACGGGCCAAGGCCTTTCTTGCGCAAATTGTGCATTAAGCCGTTGGAGCTGCCGTAGCCTGCGATCCCTAAAGATCAAAAGATCGTAGGCTTCGCCAGCTCCCATGTGCTGTCCCCTGTCGAGTTTCATGTTCTGAACACGTATTGGGCTGGTAAGGTGTGCGCCGACTTTTCGTGGCCCGCTAACCTTATGCTGGCTGCTGCATTTGCGTTTTTAGCTGTGAGACACCCGCCACATGCCCGAACCCATCCCTCTTAAAGATCACGAAACCGAAAAACGCTTGGTTAATAAAAGGCTGATCGCGTGTGCCGCACTGGTGCTGGCAATAAGCTGCACGTTAGTGGGCCGGCTGTATTTTTTGCAAGTCATCGAGTTTGATTACAACTCCACGGTGTCCGAAAACAACCGGGTGCATGTGCTGCCGATCCCGCCTGAGCGCGGCTTCATTTACGACCGTAACGGCGTATTACTGGCCGACAACCAGCCCAGCTTCAATATGACCCTTACCCGCGAGCGGGCCGGTGATACCGACAAAGTGCTGGATTCGGTGATCAGCATTTTGCATTTGCCCCAAGACGAGCATGCCGTGTTCGCCAAGGCGATGAAGCAGGCGCGTCATCCGTTTGATCCCTCGACGTTGCTGTACGAACTGAGCGAAGAGCAAATCGCACTGCTGGCAGTCAATCAGTACCGCCTGCCCGGCATTGAGGTTCAGGCGCAGTTTGTGCGCCATTACCCGCAAGGCGATCACTTTGCGCACTCAGTGGGCTATGTGGGCCGCATCAATGAGAAAGAAGCCAAGCAAGTAGACGCGACCGAATACCGCGGTACGCAATCGATTGGCAAAACCGGTATCGAACGGTTTTATGAACACGAACTGCACGGCCATGTTGGTTTTGAAGAAGTCGAAACCAACGCCCAAGGCCGGGTCATGCGTGTGTTGCGTCACACCCAGGCAGTGCCGGGCAAAAACATCGTGCTGAGCCTGGACATCAAACTCCAGGAAGCCGCCGAAGATGCCTTGGGCGATCGTCGCGGCTCAATCATCGCGCTAGACCCAAAAACCGGCGAAGTGCTAGCGATGGTGAGCAAGCCCAGCTTTGACCCCAATCTGTTTGTGACGGGCATCAGCACCAAAGACTACTCGGGGCTGCGCGACTCCATCGACAAACCGCTGTTCAATCGCGCCTTGCGTGGGCTGTACGCGCCAGGCTCAACGATCAAACCTGAAGTGGCGATTGCGGGCTTGGACAGTGGCGTGATTTCGGCGTCTACGCGGGTGTTCGACCCCGGCTATTTTCAACTGCCCAATGTCGATCACAAATACCGCAACTGGAACCATAGCGGCGATGGCTGGGTAGACTTGAACGCGGCCATCATGCGCTCTAACGACACCTACTTTTATGATTTGGCCTCAAAGCTGGGCATTGATCGCATGCACGACTACCTGTCGATGTTTGGCGTTGGGCAAAAGGTGTCGCTGGACATGTTTGAAGAGTCGCCGGGCCTTATGCCTTCACGCGAATGGAAACGCAAAACTCGCCGCCAAGCGTGGTTTCCCGGCGAAACCGTGATTTTGGGAATCGGCCAAGGCTACATGCAGGTCACCCCATTGCAACTGGCGCAAGCCACAGCACTGATTGCCAATAAAGGTGTCTGGAACCGCCCGCATCTGGCCCGCACCATAGATGGCACACCGCCAGTAGACGAGCACCCAATGGCCAACATCGTGCTCCATGACCCCAAGGAGTGGGATCAGGTCAACCATGCCATGCAATTGGTGATGCACGACGCGCGGGGTATCGCTCGCGCGTCGGCCCAAGGTGCGCAGTACCGAATTGCAGGCAAAAGTGGCACGGCGCAAGTGGTGGCGATCAAACAAGGTGAGCGTTACAACCGCCTGAAAACCGCTGAGCGCAATCGCGACAACGCCTTGTTTGTGGGGTTCGCTCCGGCCGATGACCCACAGATTGTGATCTCGGTGATGATCGAAAACGGTGAGGCCGGTGGCCGTGTGGCAGGCCCGGTGGTGCGTAAAGTCATGGACGCCTGGTTGCTGGACAATCAAGGCGCCCTTAAACCACACAACTCCACACACACGTAGAAACCGTCAGCCCCTCTTCGAGTAAGCTCGGCCCCAATGAATCACCTTGCCGTCTGAGTTACGGCGGCTGCGCCTGCGAATGTCGCCTCGTTTTGCTCGTGTAGTCGCTGGCGTAGGCTTCGAGCTTTTGATAGTTAAGGATTGGCGCCGACTGTAATCCCATCACAGTCGGCGCCAGCGCCTATCTACGGGCTAATAGCGCGCATCCACCGGTTTACCGCCATTGGGCCAGTCCTTGACCTTGTCCGGGAAGTCAGGCCGTGGCTTGTGGGAGAAATACTCAGCCACGTCCACTGCGTCCTGATCCGATAAGCCGCCTTGCCCCAATGGGAACTGTTCGTGGAAACCTATCGGCATGTTGCGTTTGACGAATGCAGCCGCCGTGTAGGTACGCGCCATGCCTGCCCCGATATTGAACGATTGGTCACCCCACAGCGGCGGGAACACGAAGCTACCGTCGGCATGTTTTAAGCCCTCGCCGTTTTCGCCGTGGCACACCGCGCATTGCTGGGCATACACCACCTCGCCGTTTTGCAGGTTGGGCTTGATGCCGGGATCAACCTTGCCCACTCCCCGCCCCTCCACCTTGTCACCGGGCTGCGTGTTCATCTTCATCCACTCAAAATACGCCACCATCGCCTGCATGTCGGGTGAAGTGACGGGCAATGGTTGGCCATCCATCGAGCGTCGAAAACAACCGTTGATGCGCTCTTGCAGGGTGACGTCCTTGCCTGCACGGGGCGCATAGCTTGGGAAGAACGCCGACACTCCGACAAAAGGCGAGCCATCAGCCACGGTGCCAGCATTCAAATGGCAACTGGTGCAGTTGAGCGCATTGCCAACGTTGTTTGGCAGCAGCGCTTTGGTTTGCAGGTGCAGGCGCATGCCCCGCACCACTTGGTCGGCATTCGAGGCGGCCAACAGATTGGCCAGCCGCGGCGTGACAAACGCCGTAGAGTCCGTCGTTTGCGGGTTGAGTTGTTTGCGCATTTTGGCCACTTGCGCCGGTGTGACCCTAGGCGCTTCATTGCCCCAACTGGTGCGCACAAAACTCAGTATCTCGGCGATTTCATCATCGGCCAGCCGGGCAAAACCGGGCATCGTGTAGACCCGCGGATGGGCCGCGGTTTCAGGGGTTTTCCAGCCGGTCAGGGTAATGTGCAGCAGCGAGGCGGGGTTGGCCGCGGTGATGCTCGGGTTGCCATTGAGCGGCGGGAACATGCCTTTTACGCCCCCGCCATCAGGGCGATGGCAATCGGCACAAAACTGCGTGTAGCCCAAGCCTCCACGAGTGCTGAACAAGGTGTCCGGCGCCACAACAGGGGCGCTGGCCACGGCAGGCATCGGCAAGTCGTCCTTGCCCGGCGGCAGTGATTTCAGGTAAGTGGCAATGGCCGTCAAATCGGCGTCGGTAAAGTGCTGAGTGCTGTGGTGAATCACGTCAGCCATATTGCCCGACACTGTGGCAAACCGATTTTGTCCGGTCTTGAGCAACTGTACCGTGTCTTCCACAGTCCACAAATTTCGCAGGCTGAGGGCACGCCACTCTTCGACGGTTTCGCCAGCCAGATAGTGTTTGCCACTGCGGCCCGCATCACTCATGGCCTTTTCTTGAAAGGCAATGCCGCGCGGGGTATGACACGAGCCGCAATGCCCCAGCCCTTGCACCAGATACGCACCCCGGTTCAGTTGCTCGGTTTTGTCCGGGTCGCTGGTAAAGGGTTGGTTATCGACAAAGGCCCAGTTCCATAGCGCAAGCCCCCAACGCTGGTTAAACGGGAAACCCATGTCGGCTTCAAGATTAGTCAGTTTGACGGCTGGAACTGCTTGCAACAGGTAGGCGTACAACGCGCGCATGTCGTCTTCGCTCATCTTCGCGTAAGACGGGTATGGCATGGCTGGGTACAGGTTCTGCCCTGCCGGGGTGACGCCCTCACGCATCACGCGGTCGAATTGCTCAAAGCTGTACTGACCAATGCCGGTGTCGGCGTCTGGTGTGATGTTGCTCGAATAGATCGTGCCCATCGGCGTTTTCAATTCAAGACCGCCCGCCATCAGCGCCCCACCCTTGGCGGTGTGGCAGGCAATGCAGTCGCCCAACTGGGCAACGTATTTACCGCGTTCAAGCAGCGTTTGGGTTGAGATTGGTTCGGGGGCCGTTGCCGGGGGCGGCTCACTGGCATGGGCTTGATACGTACAAAACAGTGTCAAGCCCACAGAGGCCAAACGACTCAAGTTAAAAACCATTGCATTATTCCTTTAAGGCGCCGGCCTGGGGTTGTCCCCTCAGCGCGGGCCGTGCTCGTTTTTGTTATGTACTCCTCACCACATGCTTGTAACTGTTTTTAACCAGACAGCATTTGACCCGAGTCATGCCCCAGCCAAACACCTATGGTCCCGGAGCGCTCTAAGCTAGTTCCAAAACGGTATTTTCCCCTTCTATTTAAAGCACTTAGATTCACCCCACCGGACAACCGAACCTTTGTTTCATGCCCCTTTAGAACAACTAAAACAAGGTTACGCCCATGACCGTTCGCACACTGTTGACTGCTCTTTCATTCGCCGCTTTTAGCGTTGGCGCTCAGGCTGCTGATGTGACCATCGGTTACATCACAGGCATCGACCCCACCAAGTTGGCTATGGCCCAAGGCAGCTACGACAAGGCGATTAGCCAGAAGATTGATTGGCGCCGTTTTGATGCAGGCCCGGCGGTGGTCGCAGCACTGGCGTCTGGTGATGTCCAAATCGGCAATTTGGGCTCAAGCCCTCTGGCCGCTGCAACTTCACGGCAGGTGCCGCTGGTGACATTTATCGTCACCGCGCAAATCAAGGGGTCTGAAGCACTCGTGGTGCGCAATGGCAGCGGCATCAATGGCCCGCAAGACCTGATCGGCAAAACCATTGCCACACCTTTTGTGTCGACCTCGCACTACAGCCTGTTGGGTGCGCTCAAACACTGGAACCTGCAACCCAACCAAGTGAAAGTGGTGAACCTCAGCCCGGCGCAAATCACTGCGGCCTGGAAGCGTGGCGATATCGACGCAGCCTTTACCTGGTCGCCTGCGCTGGGCGAAATCCGTAAGACCGGCAAAGTGCTGACCGATGCAGGCCAAGTCAGCGAATGGGGCGCGCCCACTTTTGAGGTGTGGGTAGCACGCAAAGACTTCGCCGAGAAACACCCCGAAGTGGTAGCGCAATTCGCCAAGGTCAGCCTCGATGCCATCGCCGACTACAACGCGCATCAAGCCGCGTGGACTGCAGAATCAGAACCCGTGCAAAAAATTGCCAAATTGACCGGCGCCAATGTCAGCGATATCCCGGAGTTGTTGCAGGGCGCGCACTTTCCATCCGCACAGGAGCAAAAGTCGGCGCAACTGCTCGGCGGTGGCACCGCCAAGGACATTGCCCAAACAGCGCTGTTTCTCAAGGAGCAAGGCAAAATTGAAAGCGTACTGCCTGACTATTCAGGGTTTGTCAGCGACCACTACCTGCCGGAGTAAAAACGCGCTAATTCGGCAGGCTTGAAGGTCAATTGCGCAGCCTTACTCAGCAACGCTCAGGCTGCGGTTGACTGATGCCGTTTTAGCCCTCGAAAAAAACACACTGCGAGAGGAACCGGCTTACACAATTTACAAAGCCGTGAAAGAAATAACCCCGCGACATTGATAGCAATTGCGCAGCATCCACAATGATGGGATATTCGCGAATGTGAAATATTCTCATTAGAATCCTATGCAAACATCCCCTGCTCTACTGCTCGTCGAAGACGACTTCAGGTTGCGCCATGACCTGGAGCAACATCTGCTGCAACGTGGTTTTAACGTGACAACCTGCATTGACGGTACTCAAGGCTTGAGTGCCGTGCAGGCCAAACGCTTTGATCTGGTGCTGCTGGACATCATGCTGCCCGGCATGGATGGCCTGAGCCTGCTTGAAGCACTGCGCAGCCAGCAAAATGTGCCCGTGATGCTGATGTCTGCGCTGGGCAACGAGCAAGACCGAATCACCGGGTTTACCCGTGGCGCAGACGATTACTTGCCTAAACCGTTCAGTCTGGCTGAGCTTGATGCGCGTACCGATGCCCTGCTGCGGCGCATGTCGATGCTCAAGCAAGCGCCTGTTCAGCACCCGGCCGGGCCATTGGATTTTGATGAGGCGGCTCAAGATGTCATCCATAACGGCCACGCTGGCGGGCTGACCCACTCCGAATACCGTTTGCTGGTCACGCTGCGCGAACACAGCGGCGAACCCTTGAGCAAAGCGTTTTTGTATCAGCACGTGCTGCACCGGATTTACACCCGGCTGGACCGTGGGCTGGATGTACATGTGTGCAACCTGCGACGCAAATTAGCGGCCATTGGCGTGCAGCACCTGCAAATCCAGGCCATACGCAGTCAAGGCTACATTTTGGTTGAGTCAAAGCCCCTCTAATGCGCCGTCATCCGTTGCTGTGGAAACTTGCGCTGTTGCAAGTCAGTTTTTGCTTGCTCCTGACCTGGATCATCTGGATTTGGGGGCTTTCGAGTGAGCGAGGCACTTATTTCTTAACCCCATCTGATCGCGATTATTTGAGTGACTACGCACAACAGGCCGAACGCATTTGGCGCGATCAACACAACCAAGCGCTGGAACGTTTTACCGAACGCTTGTCCGCCAAGGAGCAAACGTGGGTGGCCGTGCTGGGCCCACATCTTGAAAGCTTGAGCAACACGCCGATTACGGCGGCTAACTATCAACAGTTGACCTTTATGCGCAAGCTCGACTGGCCCATGAGCCGCCGTCTGCAAGATGAACTGCCTTACGTGAGCATTCCGTTCCCGCAGCATCCCGAGCAGGGGCAATTGGTCATTCAGTTACCCGAGCGCATGCTGCCCAGCGGCCTGACGCCCTGGACTCACGTGCTCAGCCACGGCGTGATACCCACCCTGTTTGCCGCCCTGCTCGGCCTGTTGCTGTACCGACATTTGGTGCTACCCCTTAGCCACTTGCGCGACCGGGCAGATGCCTTGCGCGCTGACGATCTGGACAGTGAGGCGCCGCTGCCACTGATGGCGCGGCGTGACGAACTGGGCGAATTGGCTCACGCGTTTGAGCACATGGCCAGCCGTTTGCGCACCAGTCTGAACCAGCAGCGGCTACTGCTGCGCACCCTGTCCCATGAGCTGCGCACGCCGTTGGCACGTCTGCGTATCGCCCATGACAGCCACTTGCCATCCCCCCAATTACGCCAACGGCTGGATCGTGAAATCGACGATATGCAGCGGCTACTGGAAGACACCCTGAATCTGGCCTGGATGGACACTGAACGCCCACAACTGGCGAGTGAACCGGTGCTGGTGTTGTCGGTATGGGAGGCACTGTGCGAAGACGCTTGCTTCGAGAGCGGCTGGTCACCCGAGCGACTGCCTTGCCTGCTGGGCACCGAGTGTTGCGTCAATGTGCACCTAGACAGCTTGGCCCAAGCACTGGAAAACCTGCTGCGTAACGCCATTCGCTATTCGCCCCCCACAGGCAAAGTCACCCTGCACGGTTGGCGTGAAGGTGATGCTTGGCACCTGTGTTTGCAGGACGAAGGCCAAGGTGTCGCGCCCCAAGACCTGAACACCTTGTTTGTGCCTTATCAACGGCTGCACGGCGCTATCGGCGAAGGTTTTGGCTTGGGGCTGGCGATTGCGCAGCGCGCCATAGAGCTGCAGCAAGGCCGTTTATGGGCCACCAATGCCTCACCTGGCCTGTGCATGCACTTGCTGTTGCCAGCAGCCGATCCGCAGAAGTGTTTAGAAAGTTAATGCGCTTTACTCTCAATTAGCAGTCATTATCATTCGTGATCTTCCTGTACCTGGCTGTTCTGGAGATCACCCATGTCGTTACGTGCGTTGCGCCCTTTCGCCCCCTTTGTGCTGTCTGGCTGCTGGTTGCTGACCAGTGCCGTGCAGGCCGCTAATCAAGACACTGCGCCCCCCGCGCTGGAGCTTGAAAACACTAACGTGGTGGCCACTGCTCAGGAAGAAACCAAGCAGGCACCGGGCGTGTCGGTGATTACCGCCGAGGACATCAAGAAGCGGCCACCGGCCAACGATCTGTCGCAAATTATCCGCACCATGCCGGGCGTCAACCTGACCGGCAACTCCACCAGCGGCCAGCGCGGCAACAATCGTCAGATCGACATTCGCGGCATGGGCCCAGAGAACACGCTGATTCTGGTGGACGGCAAGCCGGTCAACAGCCGCAATTCGGTGCGTTATGGTTGGCGCGGCGAGCGTGACAGCCGTGGGGATACCAACTGGGTGCCGGCCGATCAGGTTGAGCGTATCGAAGTGCTGCGTGGCCCGGCAGCCGCTCGTTATGGCAATGGTGCCGCCGGTGGCGTGGTCAACATCATCACCAAGCAAGCAGGCGCGCAAACCCACGGCAACGCGACTGTGTACACCTCGTTCCCTGAACACAAAGACGAAGGCGCCACCAAACGGGTCAGTTTTGGGCTTAACGGCCCCCTGACCGAAAACCTCAGCTATCGGGTTTACGGCAATATCGCCAAAACCGACCCCGACGACTGGGACATCAATGCCGGGCATGAATCCGAGCGCGCAGGCAATCAACTGGGCACCCTGCCGGCTGGCCGTGAAGGCGTGCGCAATAAAGACGTCAATGGTTTGCTCAGTTGGCGTATGACCCCGGATCAAACCTTGGAGTTCGAGGCCGGGTACAGCCGACAGGGCAATATCTATACCGGCGATACGCAAAACACCAACAGCAACGCCAATGTAAAAAAACTGCTGGGGCACGAAACCAATCGCACCTATCGCGAAACTTACGCCCTGACGCACCGTGCCGACTGGGATTTTGGTAACAGCATGGCCTTTGTGCAGTACGAAAAAACCCGTAATACCCGAATCAACGAAGGCTTGGCCGGGGGCACTGAGGGCATTTTCAGCAATTCAGACTTTTACACCGCCGTGCTACGCGATCTCACGGCCCACGGCGAAGTCAATTTGCCTCTGCATGCAGGCGTCGACCAAACCCTGACGCTGGGCACCGAGTGGACCCAACAAAAACTGGATGACCCCAGTGCCAACACCCAAAGCACCAGCGAAGGCGGCTCGGTAGCCGGACTGACAGGCAGCGGGCGCAGCACCACCTCTTCGGCACAGATTTTCTCGGTGTTCGCCGAAGACAACATTGAGTTGTTCCCCGGCACCATGCTCACGCCGGGCTTGCGTCTGGATCATCACAATGTAGTCGGCGATAACTGGAGCCCTTCGCTGAACCTGTCACATGCCCTCACCGACACGCTGACCTTAAAAGCTGGCATCGCGCGTGCGTACAAAGCGCCGAACCTGTACCAGCTCAACCCCAACTATTTGCTTTATAGCCGTGGTCAGGGTTGCTACGGCCAAAGCACCAGTTGCTACCTGCAAGGCAACGCCAATCTCAAGGCAGAAACCAGCGTCAACAAAGAACTGGGGATTGAGTACAAAGCCGATGGCATCGTTGCGGGCCTGACTTACTTCCGCAACGACTACAAAAACAAGATTGAGTCGGGGCTGTCCCCAATCGGTAGCGCTGTGGGAGGCACTGGCGCTTACGCCAATGCGGCCATCTATCAATGGGAAAACGTGCCCAAGGCACTGGTTGAAGGGCTCGAAGGAACACTGACTTTGCCCTTGGCCGAACAGCTGACTTGGACCAACAACTTCACCTACATGCTGCAATCGAAAAACAAGCAAACCGGTGACTACCTGTCAGTAACACCGCGCTACACCCTGAATTCAATGCTGGACTGGCAAGCCACCCAAGACCTGTCGCTGCAAATGCGCGTGGCCTGGTACGGCAAACAAACGCCTAAAAAGTTCGACTATCATGGCGACCGCGTGACGGGCACGGCCAATAACCAGCTGTCGCCGTACGCCATCACTGGAGTCAGCGGCACCTACGCCTTGACTCGCAATCTGAGCCTGACGGCAGGCATTGATAACCTGTTCGACAAACGCTTGTTCCGTGAAGGCAACGCCCAAGGTGTGGCCAACATCGCTGGAGCAGGCGCTGCGACCTACAACGAACCGGGTCGCACGCTCTACACCAGCTTGACTGCGTCGTTCTAAGCCTGACGAGATTGCCCGATGAGACACCTCACTCTTCCTCTGGCTTTGCTGCTTGCTCTGGTGTGGCCAGGGCAGGCAACTCAGGCCCGACCTGCGCCTGAGCAGGTCATGGACACGAGCCTGTTGCAACGCAAAGACCTGAGTTACAGCTTTAGCCGGTTGTTGATCGACTCGGTAGACGGCCAGCGCCACTACCAACTGTGGATCGGCCGTCCACGGGGGCCTGCACCCAAAGGCGGCTATCCGGTGTTTTGGATGCTGGATGGCAACGCCGCCATCGGCGCGCTGGACGCTGACATGCTTCACCGTTTGGCTAACGGCAAGGCCCCCTTGTTGGTCGCCATCGGCTACCAAACGCCATTGCGAATTGAGCGAACCGCTCGCACCTATGACTACACACCTGCGCGCCCCGGTGTTGAGGTGCAAAAAGACCCGCTGACCGAACAACCCAGCGGTGGTGCCGATGTATTTCTCGACTTGCTGCGTGAGCGCTTGCGCCCAGCCATTGCCGCCAAAGCACCGATCAACCTTAAGCAGCAAGCCTTGTGGGGGCATTCCTATGGAGGTTTGTTCGTGCTGCACGCGCTACTAACCCGTCCCGGCGAGTTTGCACACTACGCAGCGGCAAGCCCCTCGTTGTGGTGGTCAAAAGGTGTTTCATCGCAGCAGATTGCGCAGTTCAAACACCGCATGGTCGGGCATGGCGCAGATCTGCTATTGATGCGTGGCACCCAAGAGCCCGGCAACCCAAGAGGTTCGAGCATCGGCCCGCCAGACCGACTGATGCAGCAACTGATCCTAGCCCTCAAAGGCACGCCGCAACTGACCGTCAGCTATCACACCTTCGAAGGCATGAGCCACGGCGAAACACTGCCCGCCTCACTGCGATATGCACTGCACAGGCTTTACGCTCCGTAAATAGAGTTGCCATGACCAAGGTCATCCCTCTTTGCTCTGCACGCCGTTAACATCCGCCCTCCTGAAACCCCACGGAGGGCTGGATTTCAGTCTCATCCACAACGGACTGTTGATTGGAGTACACCCGTGAAGAACTGGCACTGCCTCGTCGGCATCTTGCTGATGACAGCATTGACACTGCTGATTGAAATACCGGCAGATACCTGGCTGACATCTGCCACCCTCAGCCTGATCCTTGGCACCACAGCGCTGGCATACATGGCGGTTTCATGCCTGCTGGCAAGCCGTTGGCGTGTGGTCGAGCATATGTTCGGCGGCCTGGACCGCGTCTATGACGCGCATAAATGGCTCGGCATCTGGGCGCTGGTGTTCGCCTCATACCACTTTGTGTTCAAAGCCAATCTGGACGTCTGGAACAGCGTGCCCATTCTGGAGCTTCCTAAATACTGGACGCGACTGGTGCGCCAGTTGAGTTATGTGGCGCTGGGCATGATCGTGTTGCTTGCACTGAACCGCAACATTCCTTACAGCGTGTGGCGCTGGTGGCACAAACTGTCCGGGCCGCTATTTTTGATCGTCATCCTGCACTGGCTAAGCTTCAAATCCCCGATCACGCTGGCCAGCCCTTCAGGCATTTGGCTTTGCGTGCTCTGTGGGTTGGGCGTGGCGGCTGCGTTGTACAAATTGCTGCTGTACCCCTTTGTCGCACGCGCAGGGCAATACCGCGTCATCGACGTGAGCAGCGACAAAGGCGCCGTGCACTTAACATTCGCCCCCGTGGGCAAAGGGTTCGCCTTCAAAGCGGGCCAATTTGCGTTTCTGGCGTTCAAAGAAAAAGGCCTGCGCGAGCCACACCCCTTCACCATCGCCTGCGCCAACCGCGAAAACGGCCACCTTGAATTTGTTATCCGAGCCTTGGGCGACTACACAAAAGCCCTGCGTGAACAGGTCAAAGTCGGCATGATCGCCGACCTTTATGCTCCCTATGGCCGTTTTAAGCGCCCTGCCCACGCACAAAAAGAAATCTGGATCGGTGCCGGTGTCGGCATTTCGCCCTTCATTGCCTGGCTACAAGACCCGAAAGCTAAAGGCTTCGACAAAGCGACCTTAATCTACTGCTTCAACCCCTCACGCGCCTTCCCGCCCGCCCCACAGTTACAACACATGGCACAAGAGCGTGGCATGCAGTTTGTGGCTAACAGCTCTGGCACCGGGCAACTGGCCGACACCCTGCGCCAAGCCGTCGCACTAACCCCGCCAGAGCAGCTGCATATCAGCTTCTGCGGGCCAAAAGGCTTGCTCGAACGCGTGCGTGAGTTGATGCACGAGTGCGGTATCCCGCCCACAAACCTGCATGTGGAGTTGTTTGAGTTTCGGTGAAAAACCGCTTCAGAGCTGACAAGAAGAACATGAACGGCCGTGGACTTAATCCACCCACCCCCCACCGTTTATGGGAAAGTCGCCCTTTTGAAAAATCCATAAGGCGACGTTTGAGTGTTTGAGTTCACCAGCTACCTGGGGTTGTTCGCTGCCGCATTCGGGGCGGCCTCTTTGTTGCCCATGCAGTCAGAGGCTGTACTGATCGGCATGTTGCTGTCCGATCAGTACAGCGCAACAACCCTTTTGACGATCGCCACATTGGGTAACGTGCTCGGGTCAGTGCTCAACTGGGTGCTGGGCCGATCCGTTGAGCGGTTGCGTCACAAACGCTGGTTTCCAGTGAGTGACGCCAAGCTCAGCAAGGCCCAAAGGTTTTATCTACGTTATGGGCGCTGGTCTTTGCTGCTCAGTTGGGTGCCGATTATCGGCGACCCGTTGACCATGATTGCCGGTGTGATGCGTGAGCCGTTATGGCGCTTTTTACTGATCGTCACGCTGGCAAAAGGCGCCCGGTATCTGGCGCTGACTGCTCTCACCCTAGGCTGGGCATGATCAAGCGGGCGTACCCGAACGACTGATTCGGTACATGCAAACGCTGTAGAACACTAACGCCAGTGCGGCCAATGAGCCGCCAGCGACACCGATGTAGGCAAAGCCAAGTTGGCCACCCACCCAACTGCCCAACAACGCCCCGCCACCAATGCCAATGTTGTAAATGCCTGAAAACATCGCCATCGCCACGTCAGTGGCATCGGATGCCAGCGTCAGCACTTTGGACTGCAACGCCAACCCAAAGGCCATGATCGCCATGCCCCAAACCACGCTCAAGACGCTCAATGTTTCCAGGCTGTGACTGGCGGGTAACAGCAAGGCCAAGCACACAGTCAGCAACGCTACGGCGGTCAGTAAAAACCGCAACGGGTTGTAGCGGTGCAGCAAGCTGAAGCACAACGAACCCAAAATGCCAGCGCCACCAAACAGCAGCAAAATCAAGGTCACACGCTCACCACTCATGCCCGCCACACCCTGCACAAACGGCTCAATGTAGCTGTAGGCCGTAAAGTGCGCAGTGATCACCACGGCCGTCAACACGTACAAAGCAACGAGCGCCGGGCGCTTGAACAGCAGCGGCAAGCTTTTCAACGAGCCTGAGTTTTGGCTCGGTAACAGCGGTAGCGTGCGCGCCAGCCAAAACACCAGCAGTGCAGCCAGCACCGCAATCATCCCAAAGGTGCTGCGCCAGCCCATAGCCTCGCCCAGCAACCGGCCTAAGGGAATCCCCAGCACCATCGCCATCGAAGTGCCTGTAGCCAGCAAACCCAGGGCTTGTACCTGCTTGCCTGGCGGAGCCAAACGCACAGCCAACGACGCAGTAATGGACCAGAACAGCGCATGTGACAGCGCTACCCCTATGCGACTAAACAGCAACAGGCCAAAGCTTGTCGCCACACTGGACACAATGTGGCTGAGGATAAACATCCCAAACAACACAATCAGCAACTTGCGGCGCTCGACGTTACGCGTCAGCAGCATGATCGGCAGTGACGCCAGCGAGACCACCCACGCATAGATCGTGAGCATCAAGCCGACCTTGGCCGTGGACAGGTCAAAACTGTTACCGATGGCGCTCAAAAGCCCAACGGGTACAAATTCGGTGGTGTTAAACACAAAAGCGGCCAGCGCCAGTGCAATGACGGGCTGCCAATTAGCCTTGGGGGTAACGGTGCAATTGCTCATCTAAGGGGCGTACTACTCTAGTGGTGATCACAGGGCGCTGCATTCTAACGGCTTATTGCGCAGTGTTTTATGAAGATAGTCGGTATCCACCTTGCAATCGGGCACCGATACACACCAATCCCCGCACCCCACTCATGAAGCGCCCTTATCAAACGTAAGCGTAACCGGGGTGAACTCACTGAGTGCTTGGGTGATAAACGCCTCATGTGCTTCTTTTGCCAGCCCTTGACGGGCCATGTCTCGGTGGATGTCGAGCAGGCAACGAATCAAGGCTTCCTGTGTGGCCAGCCCATGTTCCTGCGGGGTTTTGGCGTAGCCCTTACACCACAGAACAGCGGCGCTCAGGGCTTGCAGGTGCATGACTTGTTCATCGCTCAGGCTCAGTGCGCAAGCTGGGGTTTGGAGGTCGGCACAATGTGTGTCAAACCCGGACATCGCACTGTGCCGCTGATCATGGTCAATCCAATACCACTGAATAACGGGCGCGTGAAAGTGCCGCAGTTGGTGCGGGTCCAACAACTCGCAAAAATGTCGAAACAGTCGCGTGTCGTAGTAACGCAACACGCCGCTGCTGGTGCCTTTGTTCCAAGTGGCCTGGGTCGCGCCACGCAAGTGCGCAGCCAAGTCATCAAAATCCCAACGGCTGAGCAATGCCAATACTCGAAACTGGTGATGAACAGCTTGCAGCAACCCATGCAGCCACGCGCACTGTGGCTCACTCGCCAACAGGATGCGAACCAGCAACGGCCCCTGTGTGGCCATTTCATGCTCGGGGGTGGTTGCCAGTAACCAAACATGATCTGGCGCTGGGGTCAGCCCACTCAACGCTGTTAACCCCGAGTGTTCCAGCCCGCAGCCGTTGATCAGCACATCCACGTGATCCAGTTGGGCGTTACGGGCTTCTTGTTGCAGGCTGTTTAACCAGTCCTTTGCGGTGGGTAGCATGACCATTCCTTGTACGACGCTTGTTTAAAGAGGAATTAACGGGGCACCAAGGCCTCGGCTTTGGCTTGAGCTCGCTGCAAACAGTCTTTGCATACAGGTTTGACCGGGAGCGTCTGTTGTTCGCCCTCTTCAGCCGCTGATACTTGGGCTTGATCTACCAACGATGGCACCGCCAATACGCCAAGCAACCCGGGCAACAAAGGGGCGGCAGCGGTACCAGAGGCAGGTGCCCCGCCGATCAGGATGTCGGTGGAGCTGAAAATCCCACCGCCGCCAATCACGATGTGATGACCCCCTGCTTTCAGGGTAATGCTGGCGCCCGCATCCAGAATCAGATTGGCCCCCGCTTTGATGTGTACCTCCTGCCCGGCTTCGGCAACCAAGACTTGGCCGACACGGGTGTGACTGCTGCTGGCAACGTGCAAGTAGTCATTGGCTTTGAGCTGAACTTTGCGATCGGACGTCACAGTGCGCTGGTCTTCGGCCTCCAGCACCGCAATGTTGTTGCCTTTGATGGTTGCGTGCCGCTCGTGGCCGACTTCCAAACGGCTGTCGTGCTCGATTTTTTGTTCCATATCGCGCTGGGCACGCAGGTAGATCAGCTCCTGCCCAACGCGGTCTTCAAGGTGTAATTCATTAAACCCGGTGCTGCTTGGCGAACTACGGCTGCGAAACACGCTGCGGGTTTTGTGGGCTGGCAATTCATAGGGCACCGGGTTCTTGCTGTTGACCAGGCAACCGCTGACCACCGGTTGATCGGGGTCACCTTCCAAAAAGGTCACCAGCACTTCCATGCCCACCCGCGGAATGGTGACACTGCCGTGACCGCTGCCGGCCCAACTGGAGCACACTCGCAGCCAGTAGCTGGCCTTGTCATCGGTTTTGCCTTCGCGGTCCCAATGAAACTTGACCTTGATCCGGCCATAGGCGTCGCAGTGAATCTCTTCGCCTTTGGGCCCTGTGACCAACGCCGTCTGGCTGCCCAGCACCCGTGGTTTTGAATAGACCGTTTGTGAGCGGTAAAACACATCCCACGGGGTGGCGGAAAAACTGTTGCGATAGCCCTGCTCCCACCCCTCAGGGTTGTGGTCACTGTCGCTGGTAATGCTTTCTTCCAGCACCTGCGGCTGAAACCCCTGATGCTCGACTTTTGTCAGCAACCATAGGGCATTCCACTCTGTGCGAGGGTGATCTGATAACGGCAGAAAGTGACCACTCACCAACGTTGGCTGATCGCTTTTGCCTTCGGCCAGACGGTACTCGGCGCGGTGACGTTCCAGTGCTCGTTGACTGAGTTTTTTGCCACGTTCCAACTGAACGAAACGGCCCGGATAGTCGTAGTCTTCGAGGTCTGGCTGACGCTTGTCAGCATCAGGCTTGTAAGCGGACTCGACCAGAAAGCTGGATTTTTCAAAGTCATAATCGCGGCGAGTGACGCGACTGGTGCGTGATTCAAAACGCACATTGAAGTGCTTGACCACCGGCTCGTCCGCCACCATGCCGCTGCCCTGCACGTAAGCGGTGGGCTTGGTCAACTGCGGGAACACGGTTTGGTCATCACCAAACACCAGCACATGGCCTTGTGGCGTGTGCTGAAAATGGTAATGAATCCCTTCTTCATGGCTTAAGCGCTGAATGAAGTGCAAGTCCGACTCGTCGTACTGCACGCAGTACTCGCGAGGCGGGTACGTTGCGTTGAGTAAAAATTGGTAGGCGTTGCTCTGAATGCCGTGATCTTCCAGAACAGTTGCAATGATTTGCGCGACCGTACGCTGCTGAAAAATCCGTTGGTTGGTGCGATGTACCAAGTACGCCAGTTGCGGGACCAGGGTCAGGCTGTAGCGCGTCAAGCGCTTGCCAGAGTCACCTTGGGCAATGCGGTAAATCTGCCCGTGAATGCCGTTTCCATTGGTATCAAAGGCCAAAAAGGCCTGTTGATGCAGCAGGCCTTCAAGGTCAAGGTCTGGGCGCTCGCTGACAAGTTCAACTTTGATCGCATAGGTTTCGCTAATAGCTTCGGTGCCTTTAAATCTGAGCACCTGTAAATCATGGTTAAAGCCGTCGATGGTCAGGCTGAAATGGGTTTCGTTAGCGAGGCTGAACATCCGTTGTTCCTCAATGTTTAATGTGGATTGCGACAAACAGGGCTTTTTGGCAAGCGTGCTGCGACGTGATCAGGGCGCTGAGCCCACGGATAACTGGCGACCTAAACGATTGAATCAATATCCAGCTCATAAGGCGCACCGATCACGTACTCGCCGATCAACGCCGCAATCGCTTGATCATCGCTGTCGATAACCGGGCCTCTGGGGGAGGCTCTATAAGCAATTTCATCACTTGCGCTCTGTGGCTGGGCTTGCCAGGGGGCGGCCACACCCTTGAGCACCGCGATCAGATTGTCCGTTGTGGCGTTTTTCTCGGTCAGTGCAGGCGGAGCAGGTAAGGCTTGCACGGCTTTAACCACACTGCCCGGGTCTTTGGTGTAGGCCCTAATGGACTCCAGCCCTTCAAGCATCGGCAATACGCGCCCGGTGACGTTGTCAAACGCACTGATGATGGGCAAGCCCACTTTGCCGCGAAACACCGGTGTACCCAAACTAGGAATAATCAGCCCCACCAAAAACCGTGGGTCGTGACGTTTTACACTCAGCCCCACACTGGCCACGGCCAGCCCCACACCGACCACCTGCCCGGCAGCCACCACCAAGGACAGTTCGTTGTTGGACTCATTGTCAAAAAAGATGCCGCGATAGCGAAAGTAGTCGCTGAACAATTCGCGCTCGTTTAAGGCCGAGTTCATAAACCAGGCCCGCGAGTCATGCACATGCTCGTCAAACAGGCCGACGATCAACCAGGCTCTGTCGTCCACCGGTTTGCCTTGGTGACCAAACAGCTGCGCCTCGCAAGCCTCCCCGGCAGCCCGCAAATCGGCGTAGTGCTGGGCTTCATCCTGGCTGTTGGTCATGTACACCAACCCGCCCACCAAGGTATTGGCCAACGTGCCTAAACCGAGCATTTCCGAGGCGCTCAGCCTCCACTCCGGCACGTAATCGCGCCGAAAGTCTTCCATCGCATTGATCAATTGCTGGCAGTCCAGGTTCGGTTCGAAATCCTTACTGGTGTTGAATTCAGGGATGCCGGGCGACGTTCCGGTGCGGGTTTCATAGCCTTTTTTGATCTTCTTCCAGGCGTCCCGCTGTTTTTCATCGGCCTCAGACAGCACCGGCGGCGACTCACCCTTAAGGCGAGCCACATCTTCAGCCAGCTGCAGGTTGTGCAGCTTTTTGAAGGCAGTGCGCTCTTCATTGTTCATGTCGGGCGTTTCAGGCTTGCCCGCCTCGTTTTTCCTCACCTTCATGACATTACGATACGAGCCGGTGAACCGGGCTCGGCCCTTGGCGTAACGGTTGATCCGCCAACCGGTGATCAACCCCGCTTCACGGGCCATGACCTCCTCCAACGGGCCGTTGTCCATGTTGTCCAGCCAGGTGTTGAAGCGGTTTATGAGGGTGGGGCCAACTTCGTATTCCTTAAGCGTTGCACCATCCATAACTAACCATGGCCAACGGTTTGACAAATCTATTTCTAACGCCGCTTGTGGAGCCTGTAATGGCGCACCTACTTTATAGGCCTCGTCAAACATGTGGTGCAGCGCAATTTGCGACAGCACCTCCTTTCCACCTTCTGTCGACCGTCCCTGATCGCCGGGTGGATAACCGCCGCCCACATCGGAGTGCATGCCGGGGTACATAAACTCATCGGTGCCGTTGCGATAGGTCGAAACGCACTGCGGGTCGTCGGGGTTGGCTTTGCGCCGTATCGAGTCCACCGGGAAGCAACTGCGCTGCTCATGGGCTGCCACCATATGTACGCAGCGCTCCAAAAACTGCTCTGAATCAGGCAAGCGCATGCTGCCATCGGCCCAGCCCATATGCCCGGCCGCAAAAGGCACTAAATAAGGGATGCCCACCGAGGCCACGGTGTCGAACAACCCCATAAACACAATCTTGATCGGCAGCCCGGCAAACAGGTAGCAGGTGCTGCCCTCCACCTCGATCTTGGTCAGGGCTTCGAGCCAAGTGGCAAACGCCCGCGCCTCAGCAGCGCCTCGCGAAAAACCGTACACAAACAGACGCAACGCCTTGATTGGGGCGATGCTTTTAGCGCTATGGCAGGCCTCGATTTGGCTTTTCAGCTCAGCCAGCGGTTGTTGCAGTGCCTCTTCACGGCGGGCGTAGCTGCTTTTGAACAAGGAGGCGCCGAGGACGTCCTCAGTAACGCAGGTGCCCATTTTTTGAACCAGCGTATAAGCCTCGTCCGTATCAAGGTAGGTGTCACCGCAAGCCCTTTTTAGGGCATCGATTAAACGCGTCAGCCCCCAGTTAACTCTGTTTTCACCGCCAATAGACATCATCAACCCCAGCGAACTGGGCTCAAACTCGCCTATTTCCTTGAACTCAGTGCCAACACCCGGCATGTAATAACGATAGAAACCTTCAACTTCTTCTGCCTCCTTACCCGAACCCCCTAAGCTGGCATGAAAAAGGCGGGCCACATTCGTAGTTGTCGAAGGCTTGGCGATAGTGTCGCTAGGCTCATGGTTGTTAGTGCCATCAAAACACAGGGTAATGGACAGAATTTTCATGCACGGCGGGCCGACGTAAGGTCGTCCCGCAGCACGAGCTTCGTCCATAGCCTGCTGCTCAAACTCGTTGTAGGCCCTTTGTTGTACGCGGTAGTTGCTTAGCACATCACTCGGGGTCGCAGGTAACAGTCCTCCCATCTTGAAATCTGGGGTTGGGCTCATAAACTGCGGCTTTGGCTTCCCAGCCTTTGGGCTCATGGCTTCGGACATGTCTTGGGCTCCTCCATTTTTTGAGGGAAGTGATAGGGGTAGTTGGGTGCTCTGGGCAGCATAAGCCCAGCCGTGACAGCAACTTGGTTGCAGGGCAAAAAGTGCACATTCACTACACCCAGCCGTTCATACCGAGCAACTGGGGCAACAACGCGATGGCGGGTGTAATGGGTTTCGTGTTCTTCCATACGCTTACTCCAGCCATCAGAAAACAACGGTTCAGACCAACCTCCGTAAGCATGCGGATCAGGATCTTTTTCCCACTCCACGACCACGGTCAAATCAGGACGCCACTTAACTGGTAGCGCAACACAGCACATTTGCCCTCCGTTATAGCCATAGGGGCTGAGATTCGGGCCGCCATTGCCGTTGACCGAAAACCGATTAATTGCTGCTGAGGTATGGCTATAACCCTCAATCGGCGCCCCTAGCATTTTGGGCTTCGGCTCAGTACAACCTTGCAGCGCTAGGCCGCTAACACAGACTAAAAACAGCAAACGCATCATGGCTTGGGACATGTCTTGGGCTCCTCCATTTTTTGAGGGAAGTGATAGGGGTAGTTGGGTGCTCTGGGCAGCATAAGCCCAGCCGTGACAGCAACTTGGTTGCAGGGCAAAAAGTGAACATCAACTACACCCAGCCGTTCATATCGAGCAACTGGGACAACAACGCGATGGCGGGTGTAGTGGGTTTCGTGTTCTCTAGCAGCTTTGGACCATGCATCGGAGTATCTCGGTTTTGGCCAGTTTTCAGAGTCATGCGGGTTTGGATCCTTTTCCCACTCCACGACCACGGTCAAATCAGGGCGCCACTTAACCGGTAGCGCAACACAGCACATTTGCCCTCCGTTATAGCCATAGGGGCTGAGATTCGGGCCGCCATTGCCGTTGACCGAAAAGCGATTAATCGCCGCCGAGGTATGGCTATACCCCTCAATCGGCGCCCCCAGCATCTTGGGCCTCGGCTCAGCACAGCCTTGCAGCGCTAGGCCGCTAACACAGACTAAGAACAGCAAACGCCTCATGGCTTCGGACATGTCTTGGGCTCCTCCATTTTCCTAGGGAAGTTGAATGGGTATCCCGGCTGGCCGGGTAGCTCGGCAACAGCCGACACTGCAACTTGATTGCAGGGTAAAAAGTGAACATCGACTACACCCAGCCGTTCATATCGAGCAACTGGGGCAACAACGCGATGGCGGGTGTATTTAGCCGCATGCACTTTGTAGGCGGCTCTATAACCGTCAGTGCCTAGCGGCGGCCAATTTACGTAAGCATGTGGATCAGGATCCTTTTCCCACTCCACGACCACGGTCAAATCAGGGCGCCACTTAACCGGTAGCGCAATACAGCACATTTGCCCTCCGTTATAGCCATAGGGGCTGAGATTCGGGCCGCCATTGCCGTTGACCGAAAAGCGATTAATCGCCGCCGAGGTATGGCTATACCCCTCAATCGGCGCCCCCAGCATCTTGGGCTTCGGCTCAGCACAACCTTGCAGCGCAATAGCGCCAGCACACACCAAAAACAGCAGTCGAGTCATAAGCTCCCCTTGCGCAACCAGCCTTTGCGCCACAACGAGGTGGCGGCCATGACGTCCCGTAACTGCGCGGCAGTGGTGGTTCGTGTGTTGGCGTCAAAACTCAACGCTGCACGCAAGGCAGGCCAGCAATGTCGCGGCAGCTGTTTAGGGGCTTTGAGTTGATGGTCGAGCCCAAGCAGGCGCGCTTCGGTGGATGCCAAACGCTTGAACGGGTGTTTGCCGCCCGCCAATTCATAGAGCACACACGCCAGCGCATAGATGTCCGCACGCGCGGATAGCGGCTGGCCCTCAAGCAGTTCCGGCGCGGCATAGCCGGGCGTCCAGGCATCGAAGCGACTGCGGCTCAGGTGTGGCAGGCCAGGCAAGATGCCCTCCTCGGCCTGCCCCAGGCCAAAATCAAACACGCGCACGCCCTCTTCACTGAGCATTACGTTGCTGGGTTTGAGATCCCCATGCAGCACGCCGCTGGCATGGCTGTGCGCTATTGCCTCAAGCAGCGGCAATGCGATGTCGCGCAGTTCTTGCCACGGCAAGCCCAAGGGGCGCTCGCACAGCAACTTGTCCAGCGTTAACCCACGCATCAGCTCCATGGTGATAAAAGCCCGCTGGCAAACGGTGTCCACTTCAAAGCTGTGCAAGCGCACCACGTTGTGGTGGCGCAGCCGCCGGGTCAGGGCGAACTCGCTGTAAAGCAAAGCGCTTGCGTCGGGTGAATCGGCAAACTCTTCACTGAGCATTTTTACTGCGATGTAAGGGTGAGGGTCGCCAAATTGTTCGTGCAGCAGATCGCGCGCACGGTAAACCGTCCCCATGCCACCCGCGCCGAGCAAACGCTCGATACAGTAGCGGCCGGCCAACACCTCGGGCATTTCGCCTACGTTGGCGCGTGTTGGTGGCGCGACTGGCGTGGCTTCTTGGGGCTTGGCGAAGGCAAAGTACGTGAGGTTGCCAGGCTGCTCATCGCTGAGCAGCTCGTCATCAAGCGGTGATAACTGATCAGTCATTGGCGGATCACCACGGCCGTCAAATTGTCACGCGCCGAACCCCGTAACGCGCTGTCGAACAGGCGCTCCAAGGCAATGTGCGGCGCAGTCAGGCTCAGGGCATTGCCCAATGCGTCGCTGCTCAAGCCTTGGTACAAACCGTCGCTGCACAGCAAAAAAGCATCGCCGGGGTACACCTCAAGTTCAATCACGTCCAACGTCAACTGCTCGCTGGCCCCCACCGCACGGGTCAACGCGTGGGCAGACGGGTGCGCCCGTGCTTGCTCAACGCTCATGTTCTGCTCGTCCATCAACTCCTGTTGCAGTGAATGGTCTTTGGACAACTGGTACAGGCGTTGGCCGCGCCACAAATAGCACCGGCTGTCACCCGCCCAGATACAGGCTGCACGATTGCCTTGCACCAATAACGCCACCACGGTACTGCCCATGATGGCGTCTTGGCGGCCAGCAATAACGGTCAACTCTTGGCCAAACCTGCGGTTGAGCCAGTGCAAGCACTGGCGGACCCCCGTCAGTCGTTGGTCAAAGTCGTCGGTAACCGGCAACTCCGCCAAACTGGCAACAATCAACTGGCTCGCAATGTCCCCGGCGTGGTGCCCGCCCATGCCGTCCGCGACCACCCATAACCCTTGTTGCGCACAGTCCAGAAAAGCATCTTCATTGCGCGCCCGCACCTTGCCAGGGTCGGTACGCGCGGCGCTGCGCCAAGGCTTGGCAGCCCCCATCAAAGTTGTACCGGCATACGGAAAGTCCTTAGCACTCCCATGTCAAACGGGTTCGGTGTGCGCTGGCTCATCAGCAGGTAGTTGGCCCGCAAGCCGCCCAAGTCGGCTTTTAACACCAGTACATCGCGCCCAGTCAGAGACTCGGTCTGCATCAGGTCAAACAAACGGAACAACGACCACGGGCCGGTATTTTTTTCGATCCCCACCGGGCGCCCCGCCATTTTGTCCAACACCAGACTGGTACGTCCGTCATCAGCTTCGCCAGGCCATGTGAACGAGACCGGCACAATCGGGCCGTGGCGGTATTCGATGCTTTTACCGGCGAAGGTGAACTCAGAGCGACTGACCGCAGCATCCAAGGTGTACGGCTCCAGCTTGAACTGCACTCGCGGCTCGGCCGGGTTTTCGGCGAAGAAGCTCTGGCGGATCACTTGCGCAGACGCCATTTGGTCGAGATAAACCTTGGAGACCGGCAAACTGTGCCCGTCAATGCTGCGCATACGGTAGTTACCCGCATCGCCATTGACGAAGGCTCGCATGTAGGTGTCAAAGAACCGGTCTGCTATGCCCTGAGCCTTGAAAAACTCACGGAAGTCGCTGATCGCCACGTCGCTGGTGCTGTGCGCGTTGAACGGGTAGCGCTTGCTGATCGCCTTACCGTAAAAACTGTACAGCTCACTTTTGTAACGCTGATTCAGGTACTGGTAAGCGTCATCAAGCACCAGACGCCAGGTATCGTCTGCTAGCACGTTAAACCACACGCTCACTGGGCGCGGCAAACGGCCAGAGGCATTGCGCAAGTTGCTCAGCGCATCACGCTGGCCGCTCATGCGGGTTTTGGCCATTTCATACGCGGCCTGCTCTGGCGCACTGGCACGGGCCAAACTCGACAATTGCAATTGCAGGTCGTTGAGTGATTGCAGGGCCGGGGTCAGGTCTGCGGCCGGGCCGTTGTTGTCATCCAACAAACGGTGCAGCGCCTCAAAGCGACGTTGCAAGGATTTACGAGCCGTGTCAGGCAGATTTTTAGCCACCGCATCGGACGCCTTGCCTGCCACTGCCGCCGCGACTTTACCCAGCTTGCCGCCTTTGTCGCCAACCTTTGTCGCTGCATCGGCGGCTTGGTCGACGTTATCTACCAGGGCCGAGAAGCGTGTATTTTCGCGCACTTCCACCAGCAATTGCAGAATCGGTGAATTGGCAGAGGTCAGCCCGGCCAGCTGTTCTGCGCCTTCCGCGGCATCGTTGAACGGCGGCAACGACACTCGGCCGACGGCTTCACTCCAATAATTGGCGTAATCGCGGAAGTAGAGTTGCTCCAGTTCAACCATTAAGCGCCGCAAATCCATGCCACTGATGCCCGCGCCTTCGCCCAGCACCCAGTTGTCTTGTAAAAGATCGGTAACCAGCGCGGTGCCCTGAACCGAAAAGTACTGCTGATAACCCTGCTGAGTGTAAAACCCCGGAATCACATAATCGGTGCCCACAAACAGCGCAGCTTGCGGCCCCAAATGTTGGCTAAACCGGTATTCAGGCAAGCTGCGCGCCTGCTCGCGAAGCACGCGGTACACCACGTTCGCCAGCGACTCGCTGCGCAAAACTTGCCGTGCTTGGGCCACCAATTGCTCATTCAACGGGTAGACAAACGGCAGTTTGAGCAAGCGATCAAAGTGCGTGTTTAAGCCGTTTTGCACCTCTGTGTTGCCGGCGTAACGCATTGACCAGTCAGTGGCTACCCACTCTTTAAGCCAGGCGTTGTCGCGACGGTCTTTGAGGTTCAGCATCAAGTACGCACGCAGGCTATTGAGCAGGCGTTCGCGGTCGCGCATGTTGGTGCGTATCTGGCCTTCCAGCAGTGCCGCCACCCGCGGCAACAACTGGGCTTGTAACTCTTGCTCATAGGCCGCTTGGGTCACCGGGTTGACGTCTTCACCTTGATACAAACCACCACGATCAAGGTAGGACACATCGCTTTTGCTCGGGAACACCTCCGTCGCCGCGTGTAAGGTGTCGAGCGGTTTTAGCACGGCCATTGAGTCATCGCGCGAAGTCAGCGCTGACAGTTGCTGTGTCAAGGTTTGCGCCAACGCACGCAGGTTTTCCAGACGCCCGGAGTTGGCCGAAAAGCTGCCTGCCCACAACAAGCCAAACAGGGCCAAGGCTATCAGCGCCCCCACGTACAGAACGCGTTGCCCCCAATGAATGCGTCGGTGCTCACGTTTGTCCAGACCGGCCAACTCGGCCTCCGGGAAAATTACCCGGCTCAACACATGGTGAATAAATCGCGAGCGGCCACTGCGCAGGGTAGGCAATACGCCCGAACTCATGCCCAAATTCGAGCCAATCGCAGCAGTGCTCTCGTCCATTTCCTGCGTCAAGTGCGGTGCACTGGTCAGATAAAAGCCCCGCAACTGACTCAGACGCTGGTAGCGATTGCCAGTGAACGCCATATCGACAAACAGACACAAACGCTCACCGATCAGCCCTAATTGATGAGGAAAATCGAGAATCCGGCCACGGCGTTCACTGTCACGCTCCTGGTGCATGCGCATGATCACTTGGCTGTTCAGGCGACGCAGCAACTCTTCAAACTCGGCACGCAGCACGCTGGCATCAGCGCCGCTCTGCTCTTTACGAAAGCTTGCGCCCAGTACTTGCTCGCTTTCTTCACGGCTCAGTTGATCAAAAAACTCATCAAACCCCAGCACGCTGTCTGCCTTGGTCAGCACCAGGTACACCGGCACATCAACGTGTAGTTTTTGATGGACTTCCTGCAAGCGCGAGCGCACCTGACGGGCGAGTATTTCCAGCTTTTTCTCGTCGCCTTCGATCAAGGCATCAACGGGCAACGTCACCAATACCCCGTTCAACGGCCTGTTGCGGCGACGCTTGCGCAGCAGGTCAAGCAAGGTATGCCACGCGCTACTGTCAACGTCAGCCTCGGTTTGAGTCAGATAGCGCCCTGTGGTGTCGATCAACACACCGTGGTCAGCGAAGTACCAATCGCAATGACGTGTGCCGTGGGTGTCGCGGGTTAGCTTTCGGTCAATTTTATTGATCGGAAATTCAAGGCCCGAAAAATCCAGCAAGCTGGTCTTGCCGCTGCCCTGCGGGCCAATCAGCAAATACCACGGTAAATCGGCGCGCCAGCGCTCGCTGTGCCCGCGATACAGGCTCGACCGCTTGAGCGTATGAAGCGCATCTTTAAAACGTGTTTTGAGCTCTTTGTGTTCATCGTTAATCAGCTCGTCACGACGAATACGGTCCTGACCATCATCTGTTTGCTCAACTTCTTTTTTACGTACCCCAGCACGCCAACTGACAAAGACCATGCTCAGGCCCCAGATCAGGAACAGCACGCTAATGGTCAACAAACGCGACGTTGCGCTGGCCCAAAATTTGTAGTCATCAATGGCCAGCAGCGGCCCTGCAAACCACACCAGCAGCGCAATAGACAGCACCAACAGCAAGGTCCAAACCCAGGTCTGACGCAAGAAAGCGCCGAGTTTTTTGAAAAAGTTTTTCATCACACGTCCCTGTTTACGGCGCAGGCTGCGGCGTAACCGCTGCCGAATCAAACGGCTGGTAAGGTTTGAGAACAGTCTCGCGCTGCTCGCCCAACACCCAGGCAAAACCCGAATACATCACCACCAGACACACCACGGTGAACAGCACAAGCATCCAGGCAGGCACGATGCGCACCAATCGGCGGCGACGATCACTCAGGCCCTCCCAATGCGGTGACAACTCACGCGGCACATCGCCCCTGAGTTGACGAATCTGGCGATACAAAGCGTCGCGTATCCCTTCAAGCTCCAACATGCCGCGTGGTTGCACCCGGTATTTGCCCTCAAAGCCCAGCGACAGGCACAGGTACATCAGTTCCAGCATCGGCAAGTGCTTAACCGGGTTTTTGGACAGCCTGTCGAGCAAGCTAAAAAACTTTTCGCCGCCAAAGGTCTCGCTGTGAAAGCTGCTGAGCAGACTCATTCGCGACCATTCGCTTTCATTGCCCCAGTCAGTGGTCACCACCGCTTCATCGGCCACCGTGCACAGCACATACCGGGCAGCCTTGACTTGACTGGCGTCAGCACCGTGATGCAATGCGCGGGTTTCAAAGTGATCGAGTTCTTTACTCAGCCGCTCATTGAGCACGGCCATGTTTTCAACGGCGGTACTGTGTTTGATGCGTACCACTTCAGACAACAGCCCGGCCCCCGCAGCCACCAGCGGGTTGATGCTGATATTGAAGGACTCAGCCGGGCGCAAGCGCGCGGCGTAAATCATGCGGTCTTCCAGTTGTTCAAAACGCGGCGGCGCGTCAAAGTCTGTCAACGAAAGGGGTTCGGCCCCCTCACGGGGCTCTTGCGCTTGCTTGCCCTTGCGGTTGAGCAGAATGGTTTTATCGTCCTGAGTGTGTTCCATGTCCTTAATCATGCTGGTTAGTTCCTGATGGCCCAGAATTTCAATTCAAGCTCAGAGAACTCGCCAGACACGTGGAACGCGAAACCACCCGAGCGTTCGAGTTGTGCAACGTCTTCGGGGCTGAGTTCGAGGCTGAAATAGGTTTTGTTGGAGTGAAACGCAATTTGCCGGGGAGCCACAGGCAAGGGTTTGACCTTGATGCCGGGCAAATGCAGGTTAACCAGTTGGCGAATGCTCTCCACCGGGCCGACCTTAAGGTGCGCAGGCAGTCGATGGCGTAACTCTTCTGAGTCGCAGTTGGCACTGGCCGCCAGTACAAACGAGGCCGAGGTCAACAGCTTGTGATCGTTCAAAGGCGACACGATGATCCCGTATTGACGGGCTTGCAGCAGCAGTTCGATCGCGTGTTGCTCAAGCACCATCGACAGCACCTGACGAATCGCTTCCATCAATTTACGAAAGCTCGCGCCCTGATCACTGTGCTGGTAACGACTGTCCAGACGAGGGCGTTTATGGTCGCTGGAGAATGTTGCCAGATCACCGAGCATGGTCAGCAGCGTGCGATACAACTCTTCGGGGTGAACCTGTTCCAGCCCCAAATAGTGGCGCAGCAGCAGTTCTGTACGGTTGATCAGCTGCAACATCATGAAGTCGCCGACTTCAGCGCCGCCCACTTTGCCATTGGAGCGGATGCGTTCAGCGATGGTGTCGCCCCGATGCGCCAACATGCTGATGACCTCTTTGAGGCACGACAGCAAATAGCCGGAAGAATGCGCCTGAATGAAAGTCGGCACATAGTCAGGATCAAGGCTGATCACGCCGTCGGGGGTGGTGTCGAGCACGTTGCAGATTTTAAGTTTTACGTAGGCCTGATCACTCTGTTGCTCGCCCAGCAACAGGCGAAAATCTGGCCGCGCGCAACTGACCTGACTGCAAGAGTCGTCGCCTGCGTTGGAGTCCGTCACCTCGCTTTCATAAGCGGTGTAACGCGCCAGGACATCCGATTGCTCAGGGCGGCGAGCTTCGATGTGATTGCCGGTTACCAATGGCAGTGCCAGATAGATCGGCGTATTGCCGGTGTTCGGCGGCACATCCAGCGCCAAAGGCTCAGTATTGCCGCCCAGTTCAAACAAGCTGCCATCCGGCAAAATGCCGGAGGCTCGGCTGATAACCAACTTGCCCATGTTGAGGAACTGCAAGTCGATGTCCAGGCTCAAGAACCCCCAGATATAACTGCCCAGCAACTGGGTGCGGGATTTCATCTGGTGATCGTAGTAGCGATCGTTGTGCTGGAAGTGCTGCGGGCGCAGCAACATACCTTCCTGCCAAATGACTTTATGCGCTTTCATGGTCAGTCACCCGCCTTGGCGAGCGTGGCCTGGGTGGTGCGAATCCCCGCCTGATCGAGGGTCAAATCCACCTCGGTCACAGCTTGCGGGGTGAGCTGCACGGTATAACGCCATTGGGTGTCCGGTAAATCGCGGTAAGCGGCGAGCACGCCTACGAAACGGCTGCCCTCCTCCACGCTGAGTTTAAGTTCGACGGTCTCACCTGGGCGCAATTCAAGCTCTTCACTGGCCACTAGATCCGGGGTCAGAGAGTCCTTGGCGCGCTCATACAGGCTGAAGAAGTCCGCATTCTCGAAAGCCACCGGGTGTTTAAGCTCAAACAGGCTGATCACAATCGGCGACGGACGCCCATTAAGGTCGGGGTTGAGCTGATCATTGGCGGTCAGTTTCAGGTTGACTTTGGTCATGGTCGAGTACGGTGACAGGGAGGAACATCCGGCCAGCCACATCAGTGCTGCGCACGCCATCAGCGTTTTTAAAAAAGCGGTTGAACAGCGAGACATGCTCATCATCCTTGGTGGTCATTGTGAAGGGAGGAAATCAAGCGCACTTGCTCTTCGTAGGCTTGAGCAAAGTCACGGGCCAACAAACGCTCGCTCCAGTCATCATCCTGCTGCAAGGCTTGGTGATAACGGCCGTAGGCTTTCCAGCGGCTGCCGGAAGTGGCGAGCAGCGGTTTGTTGTCGCGCTCAAAACGCAAGGTCAATTGCTGCGGCGAGAAATGCTCGAGCGTGCAGCGCAGTGCGGCACGGCTGGCGGTCAGTAGCGCCACCTGATGCGCTTGCACATCACGAAAGCCACGGGCAATCGACTGCTCGGCAGAAAACTGTCCGGGGCGGCTGGGGCGTAACAAAATATCCAGTGCCTGCCCCGCATCAAGGGCAAATTTAAGCGGGTTTTTCTGGCTGCCTTGTACCGTGGTCTGAGCCAGACGCAATTCGTTTTTCAACTCACTGCGAGTCCGCAGGCTCTGCTGCAACCCCCCAATGCTTTGCTTGAGCAGGCGCGCAGCGTTAAGGGCCAGGGCTTCACGTGCGTCGTGATCGAGCGCCTCTAAATCGACACCCAGTGCCGCACCAAAACTGGCCCAAAACGCTTCGCTTTGACGCTCAATCGCCGGGGGAGCCGGGGCAGGCTCAGGGGGTTTGGGGGCTTCGATCAACTCTGGCACCATCAGGCTTTCCATGTCGATACGCGCGTAATCCGCACGCTGACGTGTCGGCTCGGGGCTCAGGTCAGGGTTGATCAGGTCTTCAACATCGCAGTGTTCACGCTCCTGCTCGTCGAGAGTCTGGAGCGGATCAAGATCAAAAAACGCATTGTCAGGGATGATGCTCCCCGCTGCCTGCACCAACCCCACTTCTTGCGCATAGCTGGCTGGGTCACGTACCAGCCGTGCACGAATCTCGAAGTCACCCATTACAAAGGTGCTGCCACTCTCAAGGCGTATGGCTTCGCCTTTGCGTAAATGAGCGCCGCTTTGGCCGTCCTGCATACCGTTGCTACTGGTGTCCGTCAGGTAAAACTTGCCGTCGCGGTAATTGATCAACGCGTGATGACTGGACAAGTGACGCTTCTCGTCTGGAATGACCCAATCACAATCCAACCCCCGTCCAATCGTGCCACCAGCCTGTGTGAAGGTCTTTTGGCACAAGTGCGTAGGCACGAACTGCTTGGTGTTCAGCATTTCGAAAACCAGTTCCATGTTGATGCTCCTTGCGGTCACTTGCCGCGATTGACCGCCTGCGGATCACCCAATGGGCGATAGGTGTTGTCGTTGAATTTGTAATTACCGCCGCAGCCGCTGAGGCCAAATAAAACGATGAGGGCCAGCAGCGCAGCTTGCCAGTGACGAACAGGCATCAGAGGGTCTCCAGACATAGACTAAACACACAACAACCGCCGAATCGGACGGCGCTGTTAAAGACGAATGAGGTGGGGCCAACAGGCGTGTGGCTATTCAACGAAGTCACCCACGTTGATGTTTAGCCGCCCCAGGCGATACAGCAATGTGCGGCGTGGCAGGCCCAATTGGCGGGCCGCCAGGGTTTGGTTACCGTCGTTTTTGCGCAAACAGTCGAGCAGCAAACCCCGCTCGATTTGCTCCAGTCGTTCACGCAAGCTAACGTCGTTGCTGTCTAGCAGGGCGTCCAGGCGCAACGCAAAATGCTCAGCCAATAGCTCGCCGCCTTCACATAGCAACACGGCACGTTCGACCAGCCCTTTTAACTCCCGAACGTTGCCCGGGAAGGCATAGCCCGACAGGTGATCCAGCGCAGCTTGAGACCACTCGATCGCATCGCGTTGCAAGAACGTGCAGGCCTTCTCAGCGAAGTGGCGGGCCAGTTCGGGGATGTCGCCTTCACGCTGGCGCAAGGGCGGTAGCTCGATCGGAAATTGCGCCAGCCGGTAATACAAGTCTTCGCGAAACTTGCCTTCGCTGACCAACACATCCAGGTCGCAGTGGGTGGCCGCAATAATGCGCACATCAATGGTGTGGGTTTCGTTGCAACCTAGCGGCCGGATTTCCCCCTCCTGCAAGACTCGTAATAACTTGGCTTGCAGCGACAGAGGCATGTCGCCAATTTCATCCAGCAGCAACGTACCGCCATTGGCCGCATCGAATAGCCCGTCGCGATCATGGTCTGCGCCAGTAAAGGCACCCTTGCGGTAACCAAACAGTTCGCTTTCCAACAGGTTTTCGGGCACTGCGGCGCAGTTTTGCACGATGAATGCTTGCGAGCGCCGCGGGCCACAATCGTGAATCGCCCGCGCTACCACTTCTTTGCCTGTGCCGGTCTCGCCGCGCAGCAGCACGGTGTACGGGCTGTGCAGCACCTTACTGATCAGCGTGTAGGTTTGGCGCATGGCTGCACTTTTGCCGATCAGCCCATAACCGCTGGTACTCGGGGCACTGAGCGACGCCGAGGTTGCAACATCAACCGAGCGATTGACGCTTTGCAGCAGGCGACGTTGCCCCAGCACGAACGCGCCCAGTTGGCCGAAAGAGCTGGCAAAACCTTGTAAGTCCAGATGCTCGCCACTGGCGCACAGCATCACACCCTCGACGGCGTGTTTCTGATTGACCAGCGGTACACACAGTAATGACTGCCAAGGGCGTGCGCACGTGGGTAAAAAACTGGTCTCGTGCAAGCTGGAACTCAGCTCACCAAGACACACGGCACGGTTCTGGCACAGGGCAAACTGCAGCAGTTGCTCACCGGTGTAGTCCACGCTCAAGCTCTGGGTTTGTTCGGTGTGCAGCACACCGCCCAAACACTCGGCACTCATTCCAAGACGCGTATGGGTGGCATCCAGCAGGTACAGCTGAGTCAACTCACAGCCACTCAGTTGGGCCAGACTGCGCACGCAGTCGCCCAGCAGCACCTTGACGCTTTCAGCCTGCGACAGGCTGGCGAACTGCTCCAGTAACGCTTGCGCGTACGCCAGAGGTTTAGGTACGTGAGTAAACATCACCCCCACCTCAAGCAAACTCGCACGCGACAGCGGCATTGGCGTCGAGGGTCGCGTGCACACGCTTGAGCTGTGTGCCTGCTGCCATCGCTTCCAACAACCGGTCAGCCACCAGCGGCAGCACGTGCAAGTCCAGCAGGTGGTCGATCAGGCGCGCGCCACTGTCGCTTTGAGTGCAACGTTCAGCTAAGTGATCTACCAGATGTTGGCAATAGGTGAAGTCCAACTGACGACGGTTAAGTCGCTCTCCCAAACGGCCCAATTTGATTTCAATCAACTCTCGCAACACCGGGCCGCCCACAGGGTAATACGGCACCACGCGCATACGGGCCAGTAAGGCCGGCTTGAAGTGATTGCTCAGTACGGGGCGAATGGTTTCTTCAAGGACTTGGGCGGACGGCCGCGCGCCGTTTTCACACAATTGGCTGATGCGATCACTGCCCAGGTTTGAGGTCATCAAAATGAGCGTGTTGCGAAAATCGATTTCGCGCCCTTCTCCGTCGTTGGCCACGCCTTTGTCAAAGATTTGATAGAACAGATTGAGCACGTCCGGATCAGCTTTTTCGACCTCATCAAGCAGCACCACTGAATACGGCTTTTGGCGCACCGCCTCCGTGAGCATGCCGCCTTCGCCGTAACCGACGTAGCCCGGTGGCGCCCCAATCAGGCGTGAGACGGTATGTTTCTCCTGAAACTCGGACATGTTGATGGTGGTGATAAAACGATCACCGCCATACAACAAATCAGCCAGCGCCAAGGCAGTTTCTGTCTTGCCGACACCGCTGGGGCCGACCAACAGGAAGACTCCAACGGGCGCATCCGGTTTGTTGAGGCCTGCTGCCGTGGCACGCATTGAACGATCAAGAGCATGTACAGCTTGTTCCTGACCGCGGATGCGCGTGCGCAAGTCTGTGGCAAAACTGGCTACCTTGGCGTTGTGTTCACGGGCCAGTTGCGCCAGCGGCACACCCGTCCACGCGCTGATGACTTCGGCCACCAAACGTGGGCACACCTCAAAGCTGACCAAGCGATCATTGACTTGGGCATCGATCAATGCGCTGTGGGTTTGGTTTAGTGCCGCCTGTAATGACTCAACACTTTGAGCTTGCTGCACAGCCGGTTCGAAGGTTTCGATCACGCAGCCTTCGGCGCTTTCTTCAACCATGACGATGGGTTCAACAGCCACCGCTTCACGGGCCTTGGCCAATTGCTGGCGCAAATCAAGCAGGCGTTCAGCCAGCTCTTTCTGCTCTGTCCAACGCGCTTGCAAAGCGACTCGTTCGTCATTGGCATCAAGCAAACGTTCTTCCAACGCATCCAGCGCGTCGTTGTCGATGACTAAACCGGCCTCATCATCCCGGCGCAACGCTTGGCGCTGGCGACCACCTTCGGCCAACTCTGCTCGCAAGCACTCAAGGCTCTCGGGGGCTGCGGCAAGGCTGATGCGAACACGGGCGCAAGCGGTGTCGAGTACGTCGACGGCCTTGTCCGGTAGTTGCCGGCCTGCCAAGTAGCGAGCTGACAATTCGGCAGCCGCAACCACGGCATCATCGCGCAGGTAAATACCGTGGCTTTTTTCGTAGACTTGGGCCAAACCACGCAAAATGGTGACCGCCTCGCTGACTGTCGGTTCGTGCAATTGCACAGGCTGAAAACGACGCGCCAGTGCCGGGTCTTTCTCGAAGTACTTTTTGTACTCAGCCCACGTGGTGGCCGCGATGGTGCGCAGCTCGCCCCGCGCCAGTGCAGGTTTGAGCAGGTTGGCTGCATCAGAGCCACCCGCATTGCCGCCGGCACCGATCAAGGTATGGGCTTCGTCAATGAAGATGATGATGGGTTTGGGCGAGGCTTTAACTTCGTCAATCACACCTTTAAGGCGACGCTCAAACTCACCTTTGACGCTGGCCCCTGCCTGCAACAGGCCCATATCCAGCGACAATAGCTCGACCCCTTTGAGGGCTTGCGGCACTTCACCGGCAGCAATGCGCGAAGCCAACCCTTCAACAATCGCGGTTTTACCCACACCCGCCTCACCGACCACAATGGGGTTGTTTTTACGCCGACGCGCCAGGATGTCGATCATTTGCCGGATGGCGCCGTCCCGACACAGCACGGGGTCAAGTTTGCCGTCGCGCGCTTGCTGGGTCAGGTTGTGAGTGAAGCGTTCAAGCAGCGACTCACCGGGCACTGCGGGCTTGCCGGTAGCTGGCTGTTCTTTTTGCGACAGCGCAAATTCTTTGAGGCGCTCAATATTGAGCTTGGCCAGCAACGACTGGTAACGACTGCCTGCATAGCGCATCGGGTTGCGCAGCAACGCGAGGATCAGCGCAGCCTCCTCAACTTGACTCTGGCCCAGCTCAAGGTTGGCCACCAGGAGTGCGTCCTGCAACCACTGCACCAGTTCGGGGGCAAATACCGGGTTGCGCGAGGCGCTGTGTTCAACTCGCGATTGCAGTGCAGCACTCAGTTCACCGGCATCCACTTGCGCATCTTGCAGCGCTCGCATCAGCAGGCCTTGTGGACGCTCCAGCAAGCCCAACAGCAAGTCTTCGACAAGAATTTTGCTGCCACCCCGGGCAACACAGCGTTCGGCGGAGCTTTCCAGGTCGCGACGGCTTGGGGCGTCCAACGCCTGAATCAGTTGTTGCAGGTCTACGTTGATCATTGGTTCACGTCCTTAATGAATTTTGCTACCCAGCGTCACTACACCGTCGGCACGTTCGCGTCCGAGCCAGCTGGTCCATCCCAGGCGACAGGCGTTTTGCTCACCGATGCGCAGTTCGCGTATTTCCTCCTGGCGCAGCACCAGACGGATGTCGTAATCAAGCGGGTCTCGCAAGGTAAAACGCACCAGCGCACACAGCGGCTGATAGCCAAAGCCGATAGGTAAAAACTCATGAAATCGCAGCCAGTCAAGTTCGCGGATGCAGATCCGAAACTTGCCGCTGCGGTCTCGTACTCGCTCACCCAGCACCAAGTCTTCACCCATCATGCTGTTGGCACGGCCAAGGCAATTTCTCTGCTCTTCGAGAATTTCGACGCGCCGTTCGATGCACTGCTCAATCGTCAGCTCGGCGTGTTTGAAGTAGTAACGCAGCACCGCTTCGATAAGCGCGGCCGAGTGCGCCCGCAAGCTGAGCAAGCCCAAATACGGCAACAAGCGCTTCCAGTTAAGCTCCTGTGCCTTGCGGATCTCCTCCCCTCCCAACCCGATGAGCGCAAACAGCTGTGAAGAAAACGGGTCGAGTGCGCCACTCTGAAAACTCACGCGATAGCGATACTTTTGCCAAATCGGCAGCATTAGCCGTTGCAGGCGATGGTGAAACAAGTCCAAAAAATTGCGGGTCGGGTTGCCGTCTTCGCTGTCCCCCAACGCCTGCTCGCCGTAAAACGCCGGCAGCGGCGAACTTGAGCCCACCAGGCCAATCAGGTTGAAACGTAGCCGTGCCCGCAACTGACCATGCTCCGTGAAAAACTCCACGCGATCGACGTCACTGCCCGGAAACCCAAGGCTGGGGTTAGCCTGAAATTCCAGTTGATCGTACAGGTCGTCGTCGCTCAGATACGGGTGTGCCCCGCGCAGGCGGTCAACCACCAACAGCACAGCCTGAAACAGCGAATACTCACGTATGACACGGGTCAGGCCACTTAAAGAAGCGGCTGCAGGCCCATTCGTGGAGTCCATTTGTACACTTCTCCCTGTGTGCTTTTAACGCGCAACTCGTGGTACGAATTAAGACTGGCGTAAAGCGCGAAAAACTCGTTTAGAACCGACGCAAAAACGAACAGATCGCCCTCGCCGATATACCCCTCGGTGTCCACAGTCAACTCCGTACGCAACCCGCGTACCGGCAGCCCGCGATGCAGCCTGTCGACATGCTGATGCTTGATCGACTTGAGCCCGCCGAGCAGTCGTTTGCTCACCTTTTCAGCGTGTTGGTCGTAGTAGCGTGGCAGGTCATAGGTTTCCAGAATCACCTTCAGCGCGTTGACATCAGCCAGCGACAGGTAGTTGAGCGACATGTTGCTGATCAGCTTCCAGAGGAAATCGCGGTTGAGCGGCGGCGCAAAACTGGACGTGGCCGGGGTGATATTGCGAAACGTCAGAAACTCCGGCGTCTCTTCGCAGGCTTGGTTGATATCGCCCAACTTGAGTTTGCGCGGCAAATTTTGGTTGGTGCAGGTCAGCTCAATCGACAGGGTTTCGTGAGCTTCGGTATGGCGAATGCCAAAGCTCAGGTACGTGTCCAGGCCATCGTGCAACAACGAAGAACGCTGGCGGATGCTGTAATGCGGGCGGCTGGTAGGCACGTCAAAACTGGGGTCGTGCTCAAAGGACTCGAACGGTACGTATTCTTCATACCCCAGGCCACCTGGCTTCCAGCCGATTAGCGCTTCTACCGAGAACACACCACAGTGCTCTAGCTCATACTCGGCTGGCAGCAACAGGTATTCATCCTGTTTGCCATCCAGACGAATCGGCAGAGCGTCGTGCTTGAACAGGTTAACGATGGGTGTGCAATAGAGCTTCACGTTCTCCAGCGTGGGGCGCAGACGCTGAATTCCGCTCTTGCGAATGTCGAAACGCAGCTCCAGGCCACGCATCTGTTTGAGCGTGTCCTCAGGCAAAGACTTGAGCAGGTCAAGACCGTTGATATCGACGAACAAAAACTTGTCCTGAAACGCGAAATACTCTTGCAGGTAGCGATAGCCACGGAAGGTATTGAGCGGATACGGAATCAGTGCTTCTTCTTCGGCAAAGCCCACTGGCTGCACGCGATCGCCGGGGATCTTGAACGCCATCGGCGCCCCGCTCACGCCGTCGATTGGCTGGCCGGCAGCGTCCAGCGGGATCAGTTCGATGCCTTCCAGATTGCGCAGCAGGCTCAAGTAAAGCATCTGGCTGATATAGCGCTCGCCGGCAAAATGCAGACGTAGACGGCTCAGTTCCAGCTCTCCGAGATGACCATCTGCACTCATTTCAAGGCGCAAGCTGAGCAGCGAGCCATCCCCCTTGACCGAGTAGTTAAGTGCGGTCAGCTCCAGCGGTAACACCTGCGTCGGGTAGCACGTCCTGAAACGGCAACGCACGCCGTCAACCGGTTGGCTTTCAATGGGCGTATCGCGCTCTACCAGCAGCGCGGGTCCGGCGCTGGTCAGGGGGTCAAATTGCAAAATGCTGAACGATGGTAATGGCCGCATGTAGTTGGGCCACAGCAGCTGCATCAACGAATGGCTAAGTTCAGGCAGTTCGTCATCCAGTTTCTGACGAAGGCGGCCCGTCAAAAATGCAAAGCCCTCAAGCAACCGTTCTACATCGGGATCACGCCCAGCCTGCCCCAGAAAGGGGGCCAACGCCGGGCTACGTTCGGCAAATCGGCGACCCAACTGGCGAAGTGCGGTGAGTTCGCTTTGGTAGTAGTGGTTAAACGACACGAGGAACCTTCCTGGTACTCAATCTCACAAATAGACCATCCCGGACGACTGCACCGGATTACACAGCAACGGCGCGCTTAACTGACGTTGACTTGGCCGCTGCCATCCAGGCGCGCGGCGAAACTGACCTGACGCTTGAAACCATCAACTTCCAATAAGCCTTCGATGCTGAAGGAGAGACGAAGTTGATCGTGATCACGCGGCAGGGAAATGACATGCACATTGCTCAGGCGTGGCTCGTAGGCTTCGATAAAGTTTTCGATGGCCTGGCGGGCTTGGCTCAGGGAGTCGTGCAGACTCAAACGCATGTCATTGAGATCGGGTAGCCCGTAGTCGGACAGCGTTTGCACGCTGCCCGCACGGGTGCTGAGCATCTTGGCCAGATGGGCAGCCACCGACGCCGTCGCAGAAACCTCGCGGCTCCAGCCGACGCGCGTTTGTGCGTCGCCACCCAGGCGTTCAAAGAGGCTGCCGTATCCAGTCATGAAAATGCTCCGTTTACTCTTTGTCGAGCTTGCCAACCAGCGACAAGGTGAAGTCGGCGCCCATGTACTTGAAGTGCGGACGCACATTCAGGCTTACGCGGTACCAGCCAGGCTCGCCTTCAACATCGCTGACGATGATTTGAGCAGCGCGCAATGGTCGACGGCCACGCACTTCAGCGCTCGGGTTTTCCTGGTCGGCAACGTACTGGCGAATCCACTTGTTGAGTTCCAGCTCAAGGTCGGTGCGCTCTTTCCACGAACCAAGCTGCTCGCGTTGCAGTACTTTCAAGTAGTGAGCCAGACGGTTGACGATCATCATGTACGGCAGTTGAGTGCCGAGCTTGTAGTTCAGCTCGGCAGCCTTGCCTTCTGCGCTGATGCCGAAGAACTTCGGTTTTTGCACTGAGCTGGCAGAGAAGAACGCCGCGTTATCACTGCCTTTGCGCATGGTCAGGGAAATGAAGCCCTCCTCGGCCAGCTCGTATTCACGACGGTCCGACACCAGCACTTCGGTTGGGATCTTGGTTTCGATCTCGCCCATGCTCTCGAAGTGGTGCAACGGCAGGTCTTCTACTGCGCCACCGCTCTGTGGGCCGATGATGTTCGGGCACCAGCGGAATTTGGCGAAGCTGTCGGTCAACTTGGTGCCGAACGCATACGCCGTGTTACCCCACAGGTAGTGCTCATGGCTGTTGGCGACGGTTTCTTTGTACACGAACGATTTGACCGGGTTTTCTTCCGGATCGTACGGGTTGCGCAGTAAGAAACGTGGCACGGTCAGGCCGATGTAACGCGAGTCTTCGGACTGGCGGAAGCTCTGCCATTTGGCGAACTGTGGGCCTTCGAAGTGATCCTTCAAGTCCTTGAGGTCGGGCAGCCCGGTGAAGCTTTCGAGGCCAAAGAATTTTGGTCCGGCCGCTGCGATAAATGGCGCGTGGGACATGCAGGCGACGCTGGAGACGTACTGCATCAGTTTTACGTCTGGCGAGCTTGGCGACATGAAGTAGTTGGCGATGATCGCACCTACCGGCTGGCCACCAAACTGGCCGTATTCAGCCGTGTAGATGTGCTTGTACAAGCCTGCCTGCATGACTTCTGGCGAGTCTTCAAAATCGTCCAGCAGGTCTTCTTTGGAGACGTTGAGGATTTCGATTTTAATGTTTTCGCGGAAGTTGGTGCGATCAACCAATAATTGCAAACCACGCCACGACGATTCCAGAGACTGGAAGTCCGGGTGGTGAAGAATTTCATCCATTTGACGGCTGAGCTTGGCATCAATCTCGGCGATCATGCGATCAACCATTGCCTTCTTGACTGGCTCACCGTTGTTTTGCGGCTTGAGCAGCTCTTCAATGAAGGCTGAAACACCACGCTTGGCGATGTCGTAGGCTTCATCGTCCGGGGTCAGGCGAGTCTCGGCGATGATGCTGTCGAGAATGCTGTATTCAGCGCTGTCATTACTTTTTTGCTGTGCTGCACTCGTGCTCATGGTGTTGTCTTCCTTGTCTGATGGGAACTCAGGCGTCTTGGGCGGCGGCGTTCAAACCCAGCTCGCCCAGTACACGACCGCGGGACTCGTCGTCGGCGAGAACGCCTTCGATGGCTTTGCGGAACGCAGGCGCATTACCCAGCGGGCCTTTAAGGGCCACCAGTGCATCGCGCAGTTCCATCAGTTTTTTAAGCTCTGGCACTTGCTCAACCAGACTGGCCGGGTTGAAGTCCTTCATCGAGTTAACGCGCAGTTTTACCGCCAATTCTTCAGTGTCGCTTTCTTCCTGAAGACGGTTAGGCACGCTCAGTGTCAGCTGCAACTCTTGCTTAGCCAGCACTTCATCGAAAGTCATTTTGTCGATACTGATCGGCTTGCGATCTTCGACTTTGCGTTCGTCCTTGCGGTGGGTGTAGTCACCGATTGCCAGTAGTTTCAACGGCAGTTCAATCTCTTCTTGAGCCCCGCCAGTGGCGGGTTTGAAGGTGACGTTAATGCGTTCCTTGGGGGCTACTGAGCCTTCTTTGGCCATGACTTTTTCCTTGCTTTTGTGGCCCTGGGGCCTATTCGAGTACCACTTCTAAATCGAGGTGGCACAACCTTCGATATATCTCTTCCCTGCGTTCACGTACGGCATGGTTCTGCGGCAACAATTCGCAGCAGTTATGCAGTAAATGCAGCACTTCAAGCGCAAGATCGGGCTCCCAGGCATGCAGGCCTGAGTCCTGTAATGTGTGGTCGAGTGTTTCAAGTTGGGTTTTGGCCAGTTCATACTTTTTGGCCGTGAAGCACAGTCGTGCGAGGGCCAATTGCCAGAAAAACCGTACCCGCCCGCCCTGAGCGTTTTGCAACCCTTGCTTGAGGGTCTGCACGGCGGACTTGAGCCCATCTTTGCGCAAAATGGGCAGCACTTCGTCAAGCGCCAACTCCCATGCGGGCTGAGTGGCCGTGACTTCGACTTTGCGTGGCGCGCTGGCGCTTTGCAGGTGCGGCATGACGTTAGCGCTGATCCACGCCCGGGTCGCCGGGTCGGCGAAAGGAACGCCATCATGAAAGCGTAATTCGACGATGCCCGGCAGACGCTGAATCAACAGCGAGAAGTGGATTTCAACTTCACGCATGGCGGCTTCGGCATTCAGCTCTTGCAGGCACTCCCAAGCCATGCGCTGACCATCGAACCAAAATGGCGCTTTGGCCAAACTGGTTTCAAGCTCCACCAGCAAGTCAGCGTACTGCCCTTGGCTGTAGCGGTCTTGATAGGCTTTGAGCTTGTCGGCGGGTAACCCGCGCAACGCGGTAATGTGTTCGGCGTTGCGCTCAGGGACAGCTTCGATGGTCATCCACAACAGCGTGCGATTGAGCCGTAAAGCGCGCACATCGGTGGCCTTCTGCTTGAGCCACCAGGCACAGAGCGGACGCGCTGTTTCTTGCTGGGTGCGCAGTGCTTTTTGAGCGTCTTTTTCATTCTCGATGGGGGTGCCGGGGGTGAACAGCTGATTGGCGGCTTGCTTAACCTGAGCCACAACCGAACCCACAACGCCGGGCTCCGGTTCGTTGTTGGTGGCACGCTGGATCATGCTGTTCAAACGACGATGGATCGGCAACAACAACGGCGCAGCATCCCCAAGATGCTGACTCAGAACCGTATCTAACTTCTCGATATGCTTGGCCAAGCTACGGAAAAGAGGCAGTTGTTCCTTGATGGGTACGTCGTCTTTGAGCGCACCTTCAAGACGCGGCACTAACCAAGCGATGGCGGCAGCACGGGTGCGGGGCTTGCTGGGGAACAACGGTTCCCAGTGCTGTTCGCACAGGTAAAGCAAAACCCCCAACCCGGCCTGTAACCCATGAAAAGATTCACGTAGGTGCAGCGCCCATGTCAGCCAGGCTGCGACCCGCAAATCTTTGGAGGAGTCACGCAGGATGAGCTCGCTGATTTCCTGGATTTTTTGCCAGTCAATGGGGCCGCTGGCGTGAAGAGATTGAGCCTTTTCAAGCTCGGCTTCCAAGGTTTCGAATTCACTTGAATATCGAACTTCTTCGCCAGCAAAACTGTCACTGGATATAGGCTGCCGAGCAACGGCGGCATAGTGAACCATGAGGGTGCTGGAATACGTCATCTATGCCTCCATACGTAAGTAAGCGTCAAAAACGCTGATGCCTTCCTGGCATAAGAACAGCGACCTTTAAACCAGCATAATGACTGGACTAAAGACCCCAAAAGCAAACAACACACAGTGCGTAATATGGCGCATTGATGCTATCGGCGGGCGCTGAGAATACACAAAAAGTAATGACTCAGTTATCAAAAATATCGATAAAGTACATTAAGTCTGCTTGAGAGACTCTAAAAAACACACTAGAACACGCACTTCACAACCACGCAAAATTCGAGAACCCCCCAGCAATAACTAGGCCTGAAGAGCTTTGCACAGCCTCATGACGTGACATTAAAACGAAACAACAACCTGCTTTACGGCCATTAAACATTGACCGCCTGAGTAATATTTCGAAATGTAAGTGAACGGCACGCAATATTCGCCGCAAGTGATAGCCTAGCGCCATCACTTCCACCCATAAAATAACTTCACCCCTATAAAACCCAAGGCAACTCGCAAAAAATCACGACAATTCTTACAACTGACGAAGCATTTATCTATAAGAATTATCTTAATAATGTACGAGATCTCTTACATACGCGGCAGGAGATATCCTAATTGACATCCGTGCTTTCCAAGATATCAACTAACAACTTCAAGATATTTATGACGCCTAACATATTAACAGGGCAAAAACTTCTGTTTACCGCTAAACCATGCCCGCTATCCGTTATAAAACGTAGCGTGCAGGCCTATCCCGACACAATGACGTTGAGGTTTTCGCGAGCTGAATGGGTGCTGCCATTGCCCTTAGAAGGTCGCTGCCGGAGGCGAGCTAAAAACTGGAAGTTGATCACGGCAGAGACGGTAGCCGGTCATGAGAAGAGTTACGCAAATTTTGAATAAATACCGGCTGTGCAGCCCCGCACAACCGGTACGCCGCAAAGCGTAACGGTGTGGGGCCAAACGTTATTTATCAGATTTGATGCTTGTCCAGACACGAGTTCGCACCCGCTCCAGCTTTTGCGGCAGAGGCTGTACGACATAGAGTGTCTTCAACGCCTCGCGCGTCGGTGTGAGGTTTGGGTTTTGCGTGATCTCCTTGTTGATCAAGGCTAAGGAGTCTTTGTTGGCATTGGGGTAACCCAGGAAATCACTGATCGGGGCAATGACTTTCGGGTCGAGCAGCGTATTGAGGAATTCATGAGCCTCGGTGACATTTTTTGCGCTTTTTGGAATGGCGAAAGTATCAAACCAGATGGGGGCGCCTTCCTTGGGCAGACGCCAGTCAACTACCACACCATTACCTGCCTCTTTGGCACGATTACCGAACTGGTAAAAACTACCTGAGTAGCCGATGGCCACGCAAATATCACCATTGGCGATATCGGTCATGTACTTGGCCGAATTGAAATAGGTAATGTATGGACGGATCTTAAGCATCAGTGCTTTGGCTTTTTCATAGTCAGCGGGGTTTTGACTGTTTGGGTCCAAGCCCAGATAGTGCAGTGCCAAAGGCAGGATTTCAGACGCCGAATCGAGCATGGCCACGCCACAAGATTTGAGCTTTTGCATGTTCTCGGGCTTGAACACAAGGTCCCAGCTGTCCACGGGCGCATCGTCACCCAGCGCAGCTTTGACCTTGGCCGGATTGAAACCAATCAGCACTGTGCCGTACATGTAAGGCACGCTGTACTGATTGCCGGGGTCGTTCTTGTCCAGCAATTTAAGCAACTCAGGGTCTTGGTGCTGCCAATTGGGCAGCTTGGACTTATCCAGTTTCTGGAACACACCCGCCTTGATTTGGGTATCAAGAAACTGATTCGACGGCACCACCAGGTCATAACCAGAGTTGCCGGTCAGCAGTTTGGCTTCCAGGGCCTCGTTGGTATCAAAAGAGTCCCAGATCACCTTGATTCCGGTTTGACGGGAAAAATCTTTGGGGACTGATGGCAGTATGTAATCCGCCCAGTTGTATACCCGCAGTTCTCGCTGCTCGGCCTGCACTGTGCTGACCAACAGGATCAAACCACAGACCGTTGCACCCAGTGCGCGCTTTAGTGTGTCCATAAATCAGTTCCCCATGTGTGTGTTGTTATGTTTTGTACACGGCAGCAGCCTGAAAAATGGCCAAAGGCAAAGAGGATGATTATTTTAGTTGGGCGATTTGCAAGCCTTTTCAATCAGTGATTGGAGCCTGATTTTTGCGGACTGGCTTGTCAGATCACAGTGGGAGGTTGGCCAAAAGGGGATGATTATGGCCAATTTTTGTGTCCAGACTCCGGCCATAAGCGCGCTTCGCACGTGCTGGCTCATAGCCGTTGAGCATCGCGCGCGGGCATGGCTCAGCAAGTGCTGGCGGGTTATTGATCGTCAGAGCCCAATTTTTACACCATAAAATGGGGCACACAGACATGACCGTCAAACAGCAGCCTGGCCGTGCGCAAGAGCCCGCAGCCCACCAACAAACCGTTGTCTATTTGCAGTTCCACAGTGAACTCCCCTGTAGGGTGTTCAACCGACAAATGAAGGTGCTCGCCGGGCGTAACACAGGCCAGAGCTTGCGCTACTGACCCCGGAATCAAACAGGCTGACGCCACACTGACTGCGCCAAACACCCCGATCGAGGCATGGCATTTATGGGGAATGAAACTTCGGCTGTGGATAGCACCACCCGCGATGGGTGGGGCGACCAAGCACATTTTTGGCACGCTGCGCTGGGACACGTCGCCCAGATTCATCAAGGGGCCAGCCTGTAAACGAATGGATTCAATCCGAGCCTTGAGTACGTCATCGGCATCTAACTGCTCGCGGCTTTCATAGCCACTGCGCTCCACGTCAGCTGCGCGCACGAGCACCACCGGCATGCCGTTGTCAATGCAAGTCACTTCTATCCCATCGATCAGGTCAAACGCGTTGCCAGTGGGCAGCAAGGCACCGCAACTGGAGCCTGCAATATCCTCAAACTCAACGATCACAGGGGCTGCGGTACCAGGCACGCCATCGATGCTGGCCTCGCCCAGATAAGCAACTTTGCCATTGGGGGTTTGCACAATAGCGGTGGCGGTCTGGCCAGTGTTTTCCATGAATATCCTGACTCGCGTCACCCCACCTTGCGCCTTAACAAGCCCACGCTCCAAGGCAAACGGCCCCACTCCTGCCAGAATATTGCCGCAGTTTTGCCCGTAGTCGACTCGGGGCTGATCGACGACCACTTGGGCAAACAGGTAGTCGACATCCACGTCTGAACGCTCTGAGCGACGAATGATTGCCACTTTACTGGTCAACGAATCGCCCCCCCCGATGCCATCAATTTGTCGTGCGTCGGGCGATCCCATTGCCGCCAACAACACCTTATCGCGAAGGCCCTGATCGGCTGGTAAATCCTCGGCCAAGAAGTAGGCACCCTTGGAAGTACCGCCACGCATCAGCAGGCAAGGAATACGAGTCTGGCTCATGCTCAGCCCTCCAGTTGGTCGAGACTGTCGTAGTACTTAAGCCCCTTCTCTTCCAAACGCGGGCGCATGTTGTAAATATCCAGCCCCAGCTCGCCGTCTGCCAGACGCAAACGTTTTTGCTCTTCAAGGTCAGCACGCTTACGACTGGCCTCGATCACAGCAGGAAGCTCTTCACGGCGCACAATCACAACCCCGTCGTCATCGGCCAGTACCACGTCACCGGGATTGACCAGTTGACCGGCACACACCACTGGGATGTTGACTGAGCCCAGGGTTTCTTTAATGGTGCCTTGAGCATGCACGACGCGAGACCACACCCAAAAGCCCATTTCCCTTAACGTTTTGGTATCTCGTACACCTGCGTCTAGCACTAGACCGCGTACACCACGCGCCTTAAGCGAGGTGGCCAGCAAGTCACCAAAAAAGCCATCACTGCACGGCGAGCTTGGGGCGACGACCAAGATGTCGCCGGGTTTGCACTGTTCCACCGCCACATGGAACATCCAGTTATCGCCCGGGGCAACCAGCACTGTTACGGCCGAACCGCTGATGGCGATATCCCGCTGGATCGGCCGTATCGATGCCGACAGCAGCCCTTTTCGTCCCTGAGACTCGTGAACGGTCGCAACGCCGTACTGAATCAGCTCATCAATCAGCGCACTGTCGGCGCGTTCAATGTTGCGCACCACAACGCCTGTCTTGCCGATAATGCTCATCCCAGATTCTCCGTAACGCGTGGGAAGATGCTTTGGTAACCTTCGGCGTAGACGATGTTTTTGCTTGAGGTGATACCAATGTTGCGCTTGGCCTGCACGCCTCGTTGCAAAGCGACACGTGTGTAGTACTCCCACAAGTGTTCTTGACCGGCCATGCACTGAATGGCCGCGTACTTTTTGTCCCACACATCAGTGATGTCCAACAACACATCAGGCTTCCACTCGCACTGTTCAGGCTGATGCGGCTCGAAGCTGTACACAGGCGGCGCGCCAACAATTTTTTCGCCCGGCTTATAACCTTCAGCCTGCGCAATAATCCGAGCCTCCTGAGCCAGATGAACTGCCAGCGGGTGGTCGTAGTTATAAGGGTCTTTCAAGGAGTGGCTGAGGACGAACTCCGGTTGCACACGGCGAAATACATCTGCGAGCCGAAACAGTGTTTCTTTATCGGCTCGCATCGGGTAGTCACCGATGTCGAAAAACTCAACCGTGGCGCCAAGAATGTCAGCGGCGGCCTGGGCTTCTTCACGCCGAGCTTCTTTGACTTTGCTTTCAGTCATCTCGCCCTTGCGCCACAACTTGGCGGACTCGCCTCGCTCGCCAAACGACAGGCAAACGATATGCACCCCATAACCTTGCTGAGCATGCAGAGCAATGGAGCCGCCAGCACGCCAGACGAAATCAGCAGAATGGGCGCTGACGACCAAAGCCGTTTTTGCGTGTGTGTTACTCATGTCAGAACTCCTCTCTTATTTAAGGGAATGCTGGCATAGCGGCAGGAGGTCGACTAATGCGTTCGAATTACAATGCTATACTTTTTGCTTATCGGCGCCTTCAACTGCCCTTCTTATCCGAAAGAGTTTTCTAATGCCCGCCAATGAATTACCTCACTTGATGCAAATCCGAACCTTTATTCGGGTGGCCGATCATGGAAGCGTTTCGCGGGCATCAGAAGTATTGTTGCGCGCCCAATCGGTGGTGACTCGTGCAATCCACGACCTGGAAGCACGGCTGGGCGTGCAACTGTTTGAACGCCATGCCAATGGCATGCTCCTAACGCCCTTCGGGAAATGTATTTTGCCTCGGGCCAGGCGGATTCTGGCTGAGCTGGCCGTGATCCCGGAGATGGTGGGCCAGCCGCCCGTCACCGTGCACGAGCAACTTTATCTGCTGTACACCCGCCGCTTGGAGATTTTCGTCAAACTGTGTGAAACCCAGCACATGCAGACCGTGGCCAATGCTTTTGGCTTTTCACAGCCAGCCATCAGCAGCGCGTTAAAAATCCTGGAAAGCGGTACTGGCAAGGTTCTGTTTGAGCGCACGGCCCGAGGGTTGCGCCCGACCCGGGTGTGCCTGGAAATCCTCTACCCCATTCGTCGAGCCCTTAACGAACTTCGGCATATTGATGCCGACATCGCGGCACTCAAGGGTTCTCTGCAAGGCACCGTAACCGTGGGTGCGTTGCCGCTGGGACGGACCCGGATACTCCCGCAAGCGATCATTCAATTGATCAGCAATCACCCCGGCGTTCGGGTGGCCACGAACGAAAGCCCGTTCAATATGCTCGCGTTGGAGCTGCGCGCCGGTGATGTTGATTTTGTGTTTGGTGCGCTCAGACCCACCGACTACGCCAGTGATCTGCATGGAGAGCAATTGCTGACCGAAGAAATGGTGGTACTGGTCCGCAGCGGGCATCCCTTATCAGGGAAAGCCCTCACAGCACATGATCTGAGTAACGCCCACTGGATATTACCCAGAGCCGACACCCCTGCCAGACTGATCATGGATGCACATTTCGAGCGTTTGGGTGACAAGTCCCCTGAGCCCGTGGTCGAAACCGGTGATTTGGCAATCATCCGTGGTTTATTGCTGCACTCGGACATGCTCGCAGTGGTTTCCGAGCATCAACTTGAGCACGAAATCGCGTCGGGTGAGTTGCAGCGTCTGGCACTGCAACTGCACGACACGAGCCGCTCCATAGGGCTGATCTACCGAACCAACGGTTTACACTCCCCGGCAGCCGAGGCACTGATCCAGCAGATCCGTGAAGTGGTTCGCCAAGCCCCTTGAGTTACTTTTTGCCAGCGACCGAATAGGTCACCTGCTGATTACGGGTTTGCTGAAAGTCTTCCAGCGAGAGGCCTTTCATGGCGGAGTAAATGTGCAGGTTCGACACACCGACCACCGCCCCCAGCTTCTCCAGCAGAAAGAAAATCGCGCCATATTGAATCAGCGCCTGCCAGTCGCGGCGACGAACCATGTCACGCTCTTGAGCGGTCAATTGGTGCTCATCAAACAACTCATCAGGCACCTCAAGAAAACGTTCGCGCCAAGCGGGGCTAATCAGGTTATGCAAAAAACGGTTGAGTCGGTAACCCTTGTGACTGCGCTCCAGGGTAAAGGGGTATGTGCCTTCGAGTTTTTCGATGCCAGCCAATTGATGATTGATGTGCTCGCGATGACGCTCAAGAACGTCAACTGGCACGTCTCTGGCCTGATTTTCCAGTAACAGCGTGGCGATACCTGTCATCGAAGGCAGGTAGTAGTCCTGATGCAGTTTGTTGACGTTAGCCGAGAGTGCTCCGCGCATGATCAGCCAGGTAATCACTTCCGAGCCTTCCATACCGCCGAGTGTCGCGTATTCGGCCAATGTCATTTCCGTCAGGCGTTCAGGATCGTTGACGAACAAATCAACAAATTGAGCATCCCACTCGGGGTTGTTGAAGCCGCAGCGCTCTCCATGAACCTGATGAGAAACACCACCGGTTGCAACAATGGCGACCTTGATGTCTTGCGGAAAACTTTCAATTGCGCGACGTAACGCCTGCCCCAACTTGTAGCAACGCTTGGCACTTGGAACCGGAAATTGCAACACGCCGACCTGCAAAGGGACGACTTCTACAGGCCAGCCATCTTTGAAGGGCAACAAGGCCGACATGGGCGAGAAAAGCCCGTGATCGATGGGCTTGTCGCGAAAAAACGACATATCAAACTCATCCGCCATGAGGCTGTTGCCGATGTGTCGGGACAACGCCGCATGACCACCGATTGGCGGCAAATCGCGTTTACCTCCGCCTTCATCGGCCACGTCGTAATGATCGTCCACACCCAGTGCGAAGGCAGAATAATGGTCGAAAAAAAATGACGTGACATGGTCATTGAAGATGTAAAACAGCACATCGGGCTTGCGCTGCGCGAGCCACGCTTTGATGGGCTCAAAGCTCTTGAAGATCGGCGCCCAGGCCGCTTCACTTTGTTTATCGTGGTCGACCGCGAAACCAATAGTGGGCGTGTGTGATACGGCGAGTCCACCGATGATGCGAGCCATGCTTACGTCTCCAAACAATTTGATTACAACCGATCGAGCCCTAAGGTCGGGCTCGATATCTTAATGATTCAGTTCTGCCACAGGCCGTTCAAAGCGCGGCCGAGGGCTGGAGAGAATCGAAATGGCGGCGAGAATGGCGGGGATGCCCAAGACAGCAAAGATCACACTCATCGGTTGGCCGAAACTTAACAAAACGCCCCCCATCATCGACCCAAAAATACCGCCAAACCGGCCGATACCCAGCATCCAGCTCACACCTGTGGCCCGAATCGCGGTGGGATACTGAGTCGGAGCAAAGGCATTAAGCCCGGTCTGACCGCCATTAATGCAAAAACCTGCCGCGAAAATCATCACACCCAAAAGCCCGGTTCCGATGTCGACCAAGCCAATGGTGAAGACACAAATCGCACCGCCCAAGTAAGCCGTGGCAATTACAACCTTGGCGTTCATACGGTCCATCGCATAACCCACAAGAAGGACGCCCACCAAACCACCCAGCTGGAACATTGCAGTGACCATAGCGGCACGCTCAAGCGTCACACCCGCATCCTTGATCAGGGTTGGCATCCATCCCGTCAGCAGGTAGATAACCAGCAAACCCATGAAATAAGTCGTCCACAAGCTCAATGTGCGCCAGCGGTACTCGCCTGCGAGCAGATGACGCACCTTGCCACCTGATACTTGATCCGGTGTCACCTCGGTGAGAATGAACCGCACGTTGTCATTGAATGAGCCACCCATGCGTTTCAGTACCGCAATGATGCGAGCCTGCGGGTACTGTTTATTGACCATGAAATCGACCGACTCGGGCAACAGGAAGTAGAGCACCGGCAACAGTAGCAATGGCAGAGCCCCGCCCAACAACAAGACAGCGTGCCAGCCCAAGTGCGGGATGATCCAGGCAGAGACGAAGCCTCCCATCGCGGAACCCAGGCTAAAGCCCATGAACATCAGCGTGATGAGAAAGCTGCGGTGACGCTTGGGAATGTATTCCGACAGTAGCGTGGTGCTGTTGGGCATCGCAGCCCCCAACCCCAACCCTGTGAGAAACCGCAGAATGGCCAGCTCAACCGGCGAGCGGGCAAACGCGCAGAGCACGCTGAAAATGGCAAAGCATGCCACCGACCACAGCAGCACGCGGCGGCGTCCCAAGCGGTCAGAATAAGGCCCGGACATCAGCGCCCCAGCAGCCAGGCCCACCATTGCAGCACCGAGAATCGGCCCGAAGCCGGCACGGGTGATATCCCAGTCTTGAATCACCGCAGGTGCGATGAATCCCATGATGGCTGCATCCAATCCGTCGAACGTCACAATCAGGAAACACAGAAAAAGAATTAACCATTGGTAGCGAGACATGGATCGATCATCAATCCACTGTTTAATATCCACTGTCTGAACGTTCATGGATGGGACCTTTTATTTTTATGGTTTGAGTGCCATCTGTCCGCCCCAAAGGGAAGCCAGGTGTCGATTCATCATATTCCAGCCGGCCTTCCAACCAACTGCGTAATGCTTAAGCAGGGATCGTTTTTATTTATATTCAATAACGGAACGTTGTACGCAAACTCACGAAGTGGACACTCTGCCCCCCTACATCCTTGACCGCACGACCCACATCGAAATATTCCCAATCCATATCAAGCGTCACATTGCGTGAGGCCAGCCATCGACCTGTGGCCTTGTAAATCGTACCTACTGACTTACCAGAGGCACTTGCACTGTTGGGCACCAAGCTCATGCCCGTGAAGTAGACGCCATCGTTGGTATTTTCACGCCATGCCTTGTAAATCGCAGGTTCGAGGCGAATCTGCGGCACCGGGGAAAACCCAAGACTGGGCCCGAAAACGATCAGGTTGGACAACGTGGTCAAACTGGCTTCGCCGTAGTAACCATTTTTCGAATACAGCGGGTCAAAAGTGCCAATCCTATTGTCGCCGCGCTTGGAATCACCACTGGCAATGTCCGAGCGCACGCCAATGCGTGGCATCCAAGGGTGATCGAAGGTGTAGCCCGTGGCGCCGGACACAAACCACGCCTTGATCTGGGCATCACCGAGATGACCAAATTGGCCTGCGGCATCCCAGGTCCAGTCAAAACCATTGTTCTTACCGAAAATCCGGGTACCGACTGTGTACCGCTTCTCGTCACCGATCACTCCGGCAAGGTTTCTATTTTTGGTTTCCAGGTCCAACCCGTAAAGGTCAAAGTTCACGGCCTTGCTGATCGGCACCGTGCTGTAGACCCCGTAAAACTTGATCTCATCACTGGGTTGATCATCGAACGATTTGGGCCCGTACTCGACCGGACGCAGCGCAAAGGCATCCACCGCAATACCACCCGGCGTCTTGAACATGACTTTGGCACCATCCAGATTGGCGCGAACATTGGGCACGTCTCGATCACTGATGAGCATCAGACTGCCATACACCAACTCCTGACGCCCCAAGCGTGTGGTCAGCCGATAACCTGAATTGAGCTTTAAGTTCCAATCCACAAAGGCTTGCTGGAACTCGTTACGGCTTTCGTCAAAAGGCGAAAACAAATCTTTGCCCCAACTGCGCGTGTTTTGTAACTGCGCAAATACACGTACCTGATCATTAAAGAGGTGCAAATCACCGTGCAGCTGCAAACGTTGCTGCAAGTAACTGTCGTCATTTATCCCGCGTAAACCGAAGAAAGGTTTATCAATCGAATCCGCGCGGTAACGCACTTCTGCACCGGTTTGCAACCAGGCTGAGTCGCCCAGCGGTATATACCGAAGGGCATCGAAAGGGTCAGTTCTTTTCGACTCGTCTTTCAAGAACGAGTAGTCTTCCGCCCAGCGTGACAAGGCTGGGCGCGAAGGACGGGCCTGTTCGAGTGTAGTCGGTACTAACATTGAGTCAGCCCATCCACTCAGAGGAGCCATGCACAACATACTGAATATAACGGCTTTAGGGACGCACTTAGTTTTAAGCATGGAAACTCTCTTTTTTATTATTATTCAAGAACCGTTTATTTATTAATTAACACTTATCAGGCGCACACCTCCCCGCCCCAAACGGAACTGTTAACACGACACATAATTTCGCCAGCGCTATAAGCATTAATCAAGCGATTAAGGCTTATAGGTACTTAAGCAACACGCACCGCTTTATATATCCAGCACCAACCGGGCACTTTTGGCCCGAGAACAGCACGGCGTGAATTGATTATTTTTGGCTCTCTCGACGTCCGTAAGAAATGAATCCCGGTGATCCGGTTCGCCTTCAAGAACACGCGTAATGCACGTCCCGCAAATACCCTGCTCACACGAAACGGGGATATCAACACCCGCCTCGTAAAGTACATCGATGATGGTTTGGTCCGGGCCAATGACATAGACGTCCCCGGAACTGGCCAGTTGAATTTCGAAACTCGCACCCGCCGCGTGAACATCCGACGGCGCACTGAAGTACTCACGATGCAGCGTGTCCTCGCTCCACCCCTGCTCTCTGGCTGAGCGCAAAACAAAATCCATGAACCCCGTTGGGCCACAGACGTAAAGATGCGTGGACGCATGCGGCTCGCCAAGCAACCCTGGCATGTCTAACGGCTTAGGGGGTTGTGCGTCATCAAAATACAGATGCACCCGCGAAGCAAAGGGCGACTCGCGCAGACGCGCCTGAAATGCCGCACGCTCGGCTGAACGCGCCGCGTAATGCAGCTCAAAGTCGGCACCACTTTGAGCCAAGCGCTCAGCCATACACAGAATCGGCGTAATGCCAATTCCACCGGCAAACAGCAAGGTGCGTGTCGCGCGGTGTTCCAAGGGAAACAAATTGCGCGGTTCACTGATGCTAATTGTCTGGCCAACAGTAATCTGATCGTGCATTGCCTTGGAGCCACCCCGTGAGTTGGGGTCCAACAGCACTCCGATCAAATACCGATGGCTCTCCTCAGAAGGGTTGCACAACGAATACTGACGAACCAGCCCTGAGCCGAGGTGAACATCAATGTGCGAGCCGGCGCTGAAGACTGGCAAGGCCGTTCCATCGGCACGGGCCAGCTCAAAACTGCAAATATCCAGCGCTTCCTTTCGCTTATGGGTGACGATCACTTCCAACATGGCAGGGTCCTGTTTCTTGTTTTTCTGACGCGAGGGCTCAAGCCCAACGCGGCTTGCCTGATACTCAGAGTTGCTGGGCGTCAATGATGCCCTGCTCTTCTTGCGACAAACGCAGCATGATTTTGCGACACAAAATGCCGGGGCGATCAGGCCCGAAGCTCAGCTCTTCGACCGGGCCTGGTTCGCGATCAAGCAGTTCCTGAATCCAGGTCAGCGCCTCGACGTCTTCTTGATAGGCCGCTTTGTGGCTTTCGTAGATATAGGTGTCGATGTCTTCATCAGTGAGATGAAAGTCCCGGCTGTTGAACCACCAGTAGTGCAGGCTGTTCTGGGTCTCTGGTGTGAAGGCGTGCATAATGTTGACCCGATATTCCTGAGCTTCGTCCCCACGAGGCTCCAAATTGACAATCTTGGCGTGGGCAATGTGAATGGCCGCAGACTCAAAACGCGCATCCGAAAAGCGGTCGACGTTACGCCCCTCCAGCTTCATCGGCACAGCGTATACCGGTGGTGGCGGTGAGTTTTTCAGCGCGCGCAGAATGATCACCCGATCACCTTCAGCCCGTACATCCAGATCAGAGCGAACATAGGCCGGGGTGCCGATACCGGTCTTGGCGTGCAAGATGGAGAAGTGCGTTTGGTCGAGCAGGTTTTCGTGCATCGCCACGTAGTTGGTGTGGAAGTTAAAACTACCGCCGGTGGTTGCCCACTCAGGCTGATCCAGCCAGGCGGTGTTGGGTACTGAGGCGGCCTGCGCCTTGCTTTTATCCCCCATCCATACCCAAATAAACGGTGCTTTTTCGATGACGGGATAACTGTCCACACAGGCGTGACTTGGCGCGTTTGCCAATGAAGGCATGCCCACACACTGGCCTGTCGGGGCATACACCATGCCGTGATAGCCACACACCACATCATCACCTTGAAGCCGACCGCGACTGAGCGGGAATGAGCGATGGATACAGCGGTTGTTCAAAATAACGGGCTTGCCATCCTCAGTGCGGTACATCACGACAGAAGTGCCCAGCAGTGTACGTTCCAAGAGGTAGCGACCTACCTCGCTGCTCAAACCAGCTACGTACCAGCAGTTACGAATCAAGGGGGTGCGATGGTCCGCCATTGCATTAGAGCGTTGACGTGGCGGACGCGGGGTGGCTTGCAGCATGTTATGCCTCCTATTTTTATTGTGTGGTTTACGCGTGCGCAATTATCAGGAGCACGTCGATACGCAAACACCTCAGGCTGTCCATACCCTGAACAATCAGGGCATGTCGGTGAACGCTAAATTATCTGCTAAGCCCTGGCCTGTCCTCTCGCTAATGATTATCGAGGTATCGCTTATGCTTATGACAAGGCTAGAAAAACGCGCCAACCCGGCACTTTAAGCTTCCGAACATTGGGCTTTGGGGCACAGAACAATGGGCACTTGCAATCGTTGGTGTACGGAGCATATTGTATTGAGCTCTCGCTTCACCCCCCCAAAAAACAAAAAGGACAATGCCCATGCAATTCCACCTCAACGGCTTCCAGGCCGGAGATCCAGAGCTTTACCCTGCGGCTCAAGCCACGACCCTGCCCGAGACGGTTGATGTGTTAATCGTTGGCAGTGGCCCCGCAGGTCTGGTCTTGGCTGCGCAATTAGCTAAATTTCCGAATATCGTCACGCGCGTTGTCGAGCGCCGTAGTGGCCGGTTGCAATTGGGGCAAGCTGACGGGATTGCTTGTCGCACGGTTGAAATGTTTAACGCCTTTGGTCTGGCTGAAAAACTGGTGCGCGAAGCCTATTGGGTGAATGAAACAGCGTTCTGGCGGCCGAAAGCAGATGACCGCCATAGCATCGAGCGTACCGGGCGGGTACAAGACACCGAAGATGGTTTGTCTGAGTTTCCACATGTCATCGTCAATCAGGCCCGTATCCAGGACTACCTGCTGGACAGCATGCTTAAATCGCCCCTGCGGCTGGAACCGGATTACAACCTGGAGCTTGCCGACGTCGCCCGTGACGAGCATCCCACTCATCCTGTTATCGCTACTCTCAAGCACACTGAAACTGAGCAGACAACCCAGGTCCGCGCCCGTTACCTCGTTGGTTGTGATGGCGCACGCAGTAAAGTTCGCGCAGCGATTGGTCAACAATTGAAAGGCGATGCCGCCAACCATGCCTGGGGTGTGATGGATGCGCTGGCCGTGACCGACTTTCCTGACATCCGCCTCAAAGTGGCCATTCAGTCTGCGGATGCCGGCAACATGCTCTTCATTCCACGCGAAGGCGGACACCTGGTTCGCATGTACGTGGACTTAGGTGAAGTGACCGAGCAAAACCGCGCAACGATCCGCGCCACCAGTGCCGAGCAACTGATCGCCACGGCACAACGGATCTTGCAACCCTACACACTGGACGTGAAAGACGTGGTCTGGTTTTCCGTCTACGAAGTGGGTCAGCGCCTTACGGATCGTTTCGATGACGCTGTCAGCACTGGCACACAAGAGCGCGAACCCAGAATATTTATTGCGGGCGACGCTTGCCACACTCACAGCGCTAAAGCCGGACAAGGCATGAATGTCTCGATGCAAGACACCTTCAACCTGGGGTGGAAAATGGCTGCGGTGCTCGAGGGGCGCAGCCCTTCAAGCCTGCTGGCCAGCTACTCCCAAGAACGCCAGCCAGTGGCCCAGGAGCTGATCGGCTTCGACAAGGAATGGTCAGCCATGATCGGCGCGCGTCCAAAAGACCCATTGAACCCCGCTGCCGGAGGCGTCGACCCCACCGAACTGCAAGCCTACTTTGTGCAAGCCGGCAGATACACCGCAGGGGTTGCTACCCGCTACCGCCCGGGGCCGTTGACCGGTGAGGCAACTTGGCAAGGGCTTGCCAATGGATTGCTCATTGGTGCGCGCTTTCATTCCGCGCCGGTCATTCGCCTGGCCGATGCTCGCCCGATGCAACTTGGGCACGCCGCCACTGCCGATGGTCGCTGGCGGCTGTACGCCTTTGCCGATATTGGCGGTGAAGCGTTGGCTGCTTTATGCCAATACCTGGAGCACGACCTGAACTCCCCTGTTCGTCGGTTTATGGCATCAGACGCAGATCTGGACAGCGTGCTAGATGTGCGAGCTGTCTTCCAACAAGCACACCGAGCATTGAAGGTCGAGCAACTGCCGACATTACTTCGCCCCCCAAAAGGTCGCTTCGGCCTAATTGACTATGAGAAGGCGTTTACAGTCGATCCCACAGCCAACATCTTTGACAAGCGTGGGATCGACCCACAACGAGGGGCCATGATTTTGGTGCGCCCTGACCAATACATCGCCCACGTTCTTCCACTGGACGGATACCGTGAGCTGGAGGCATTCTTGGAGCCCGTTTTTATCCCGCAATAAAAGGCGCCCCCTCGTGTCAGTCGACGCTCAACACAAGATCTTCGTGCACACCGGTAGCTTGATCCGCCGGGCTCAACAACGTCACGTAGCAATTTGGACGCAAGAGGTGTCCACGGACGTCAGCAGCGTGCAATACGCTTCATTTCTTGTGTTGGAGCGACGTCCCGGGGTGAGCCAACGCGAATTGGGGGATGAACTCGATCTGGATCGTTCCACCATCGCTGATTTGACCGCACGCATGGTGCGTAACGGTTTGGTGGAACGAGTCGGCGATCCGCAAGACAAACGTCGCAACACGCTATATCTGACGGAGCATGGTCGAGCTCAACTCGACATGCTCAAACCACGAGTAGAAACAGTCGAACACCTGCTGACACAGCACTTGAGCTCCGCTGAACGTGACGCTTTGCGCTGCCTTCTTGAACGGATGCTTGTTCCATCCAATGCGTAGCCCCATTAAAATTCGAGGGGAAATCAACTTGCTCAGGTATCTACCGGGTGTCCCCTCCAGGAATAACAGTTTCCTGTGATTTGCAAGCAATGCCGATTTGAAGAGCAGCATCGTTTACATATGGTGTACCGTCATCGTTGATTTGGTAGAACACCTCGTGCAAATACTGCTTATCATCTAGAACGAAACAACGAAATGACACGTTGGATTGAAAAGCTGCTTTAAGCTCGTCAAACTCCACACTTCGGCCAACCCATGCCGCAAACATCGCTTCGTTGTAACTCACCGCTTTTCGGAGCGTTACGATATCGTTGAAATAGTTCTCCTCTGTTTTACCCGAGCACGTACCATGTTTTTTCCATTCGTGCTTGAACATACCTTGCGGATTAGTTGGCACCAGCGCAGCGATATCAGGCCTACTAGCAATTTTCTCCAGAGTACTGTTACTGATTTCACACTCCTTCCCCAGCTCACAACTCGGAGCCGTGTTACAAAAAGCCGGATGGCGGTTGGTTTTATTAGCCGAACTATTGTTATAAGGCCAAATACCATGAGTGAGAAATTTCGCAGGCGGTTTGTCACAACCTGCTGTGTCGGGCTTTAGCTTACAAAAACTAGGCTGCCACGTAACTGAGTACACCAAATATTGGTAGGCTGCTTCAGCAGGTGTAATTTCTTCGTTGGTATCCAATGCAAAAACAGCACCACTAACCAGCATCAAAATAGCGGCTGCGATTCGACCTAACTTCCACATGATCCAAGTCCTTGTGTTGACCATTCGATTAACATCTACCGTGAGTTCAATGATTGGCCCTATTTAATCCAAAGACCACTGTCATAAATGACAGTACTACCCTAATGGCTTGACCGGCCGCCCTATCAGTCGTGTGAATCACCCGAACAGCATTAGCTAACTGTGGCGCGTCACTTTAGGCATCAGCACAAAAGCATGCTTCTCAGCCGACAACTGTCATTGGCCAGTTTTTTACTTCGGCCCCGGTTCGGCAGACTGATTAGACCCTTCCCAACGGATTATCGGGGCGTTCAAAACAGGAGAACACTATCAAAGCTTTATCCATTGTGCGGCCCAGTGGTGGCCGAATTGCTTCAGGGCAGAAAACGCTGGAAGTTCGTCGCTGGCACCCTGAACTGAGCCCTTCGGAGGATCTTCTGATCGTTGAAAACGGTCGATTTCTCCACATTGAGGGTGACGAAGACGATGCGGGTAGCGCCGTCGCAATCGTACGCGTGAAAGCGGTGCGACCCTTCGTCCTCGCGGACATGCAAGCAGCCTGCGCAAGCTATTTTGAAGATGGCTGGCTTGCATGGGAGCTGAGTGATTTAAGACCCATCACCCACCTTGCCCGCGTTCGCGCGGCGCGAGGTATCTACGAGGTAGATTTCCCCTGTTGCCCTACATATATGGCCGCAGGGCCTGCCTGATAGTGCTCATCGGTGGCTTTTCCCAACCACTCGACATGCCCTGCTATTTGAATCGCATGCAAAAAAAATCGTGGCGCGCAATCCTCTGGGAGAATGCGCAGCCACGACCGTAGTTACATCGTGAGCAAGTTCAAAGTTAAGTCGACATCAGTCCACCCGGAAGGCAATCACGCTATCGCCCAGTGTCGTGCCCAAGGAGCCATGACCACCCGCGGCAATCACTACATATTGCTTGCCATCGCGCCCCATGTAAGTCGAGGGCGTTGCCTGCCCACCGGCCGGTAGTTCGTACTGCCATAACAACTCACCCGTGTTGACGTCATAAGCACGGATGAAGTTGTCCGCCGTGGCACCGTGGAACACCACACCTCCTGCAGTGATCAACGGGCCACCGTGGGCAACCATGCCCATCGGCAGGCCAATCGGGAAGCGACCCGGCAAGAAGCTGGTTTTCAGGTTCTTGGTGGTGCCAACGCGGCGCATCCACTCAGTTTTTCCGGTATTGAGGTCAACCCCGACCATGCGACCCCAAGGCGGTGCAATGCACGGAATGCCCAAGCCAGACGCAAACTGCTGGATATGAATGGCATAGTCGCCGTTGAAGTTTTCATTCCAGTACGGCTGGCCGTCCTGAGTGAACAAACGCTTCTCTTCGGTCTGCGGGGTACGTTTGATTAGGTTGTACTTGTAGGCCAGACGCACGGGGGCGGCGATCAACAACTGACGGTCTGGATCAACTGCCACTGAGCCCCAGTTGAACGCCCCAATGTTGCCAGGGAAAATCAGCGATCCACCTTCGGTACTCGGGGTCCAGGGGCTGGCGTCGTAATGCAGCGTGTTAAAGCTGATACGGCACGACATCTGATCAAACGGGGTCAAACCCCACATAGACTTTTCAGTCAGCGCCTCTGGGATGAAGTTAAGTTTGGACACCGGCTGGGTCGGCGCGAATCGCTCTCCCGACACGCCACCTTGAGTTGAAACCTTGACCTGTTGCACCGGCACAATCGGCTCGCCAGTCAGGCGGTTGAGCACGAAGATGTTGCCCACTTTGGTTGGTAGCAACAACGCAGGCTGTTTCTCACCCTCCTTGCCCAAGTCCATCAGCGAAGGCTGCGAGGGGTTGTCCCTGTCCCACAGGTCGTTATGCGAGGTCTGGAACTTCCACTTGAAAGTACCCGTGTTCAAATCCAGTGCCACCAAGGTGTCACGGAATTTTTCGGTGTTGCTCTGCGGGTCGCGATTGATGCCCAGTTCATCGGGTGAGGCGTTACCGAAAGGCACATACACCAGACCGTTCTTCACGTCGGCACTCAGTGTCCCCCAAGCAACCGGGGTGTCCTGCGGGTAGTTTTGGTCAGCGGCAACAGGCTGGGTCTGCTCCGGATTGGCCGGATCGAAGTTCCACACCAGCTTGCCGGTGATCACGTTATAGGCGCGGATTACACCGGACGGGTTGCCCTCGTTGTAACCGTTGTCCATCACCGAACCCCCCACAATGATTAAGTCGCCTGCCACCAGTGGCGCAGCCGTCTGCATCAGGGCATGAGGACGTATAGCACCCATGTTGGCCGTCAGATCGACCACTCCTTGATCACCAAAATCGGCGCAAGGCTTGCCGCTATCGGCATCCAGGGCCACCAGTTTGGCGTTGGCCGTGGCGGTGAAGATGCGTTTGTTGCACTGCTGTGCAGTGCCCGACGCATTGGCCGGTGCTGCATCGCCAGCGTAGTAACTAACCCCCCGACATGTCTGGTGCTGTTGCAGGTATGAACGGTCTTTTTCAGGCGCGTACTTCCAGTCCATCGCCCCGGTTTCTGGGTTCAAAGCATGAACTTCGTTATGCGCGGTACACAGATAGACGCGGTTGTTAACCTTCAGTGGCGTGGCTTCGAAGGTGTACTCGCTGGCATCTTTGGCTGCGTCGCGCAGGTCGCCCGTGTGGTATTCCCACGCAACCGAAAGCTTTTTGACATTACTCGCGTCAATCTGACTTAAGCGGGAAAAGCGCTGGCCCTTCTCGGTGCCACCGTAGGCCGCCCAGTCATCCCCTGCACCTTCTGTGGTGCGGGTAACGGCCGGATGGTCGAGTTCACCACGTACCGGGTACGGATCGTAAAACATGATGCACACGACCATGACCATCATCACGCCCACCGTCCCGCCAAGGAATGGGGAAAAACGACGGGTGCTCTTGGGGTCTTGCGCCTGATACAACGGACGCACGACCCACGGCAATGCCAGCCAGAGACCGAGCAACGCAAATACATCACCGCGCGGGATCCACTGCCATTTGTCAAAACCCACTTCGTAGATGATCCAGACCAAAATCGCCCACATCAGCAAGGCATACAGCGTGAGCGCGGCCTTTTTCTTCATGAACAACAACACCGCAATCGCCAGTATTGCCACAGCGATTGCGGCATAGGCCAGCGAACCACCTGCGGCGACCAACGCGCCTCCCATGTACAGAAGGGCCAAACCGAGTATCGCCATGACGATACTTGTCACTCTCAAAATCATGATTATTTACCTGTTAATGGAGGTTGAATCCCACCCTTCACGACCGGTATGGGCCGCCGGGCATCAAAAAACGGTGTTGACGGTCAGGCCCAATACGGTGGCGTTATCCACCTCGTACACTCCGCCAGGGTTGGCCAGATACTGAATGTTAGGACGCAGCATCAGCCACGGTGTCAATTTGAAATCGTAGTGGATTTCAGCCGCATACTCCGCATGTTGCAGCGGTTGATACGCAGGGTTGTCATAGTCGTTCAGATTTAACGTCTGGTTATGCAGGTTCTGGTTTTTGGTCAGCGCCGGGTTGACGTGCAGTTCACTGAAACCGATTGCCAGCGAATCCTGCGGGCGGGCATCAAAGGGCCCGGCATAGATGGCGCCGACTTGTGCCTGCCAGTCCAGTGTGCTGCTGCGCTTGTCGTACTGGGAGTAATGGGCAAACAGGCTCAGGCCCCGCTTGGCATCGCCATTGACCGTGGTGATCTGCTGACGCGCGTAAGCGTACATTCCGTAGCGGCCATCGAGCCGGTCGGCGGCCTGACCAGACACCTGCTTATAGTTGCCGTTGCGGTCTTGCAGCACATCGTTGGCAGTCGCGGTGTTCCAGTAACCGCCGATCATGTATTTGCCGGCCATACCGGCCTCACCCATTGACGGCGTCCAGCCGAGCTCACTGACGTAGGTTGTGCCTTCACGGCCCGAGGTACTGAGCTTGAAACCATTGTTGCGCTCAAGCAGCGTCGGGTTGTACTCGTAGGCGCCCACTTGCACGTAGGTGTTATGGGGCAAATTGAGCTTGATACGCCCGCCCCATTGGCCCACGGGCGAGTTGTACCAGACGGTCGACGCGTGCCCGACCAGGCCGCCGCACAGCGAGTTGTTCTGGAACACGCAGCCAGTCGAGTCGAAGTCGCTGCCAATCGGCAGACGACCGACTTTGATGTCCAGCACATCATCGAAAAACGTTTGCTGATAAGCCAGCGTGGTAATGCGCCACGTTTGCCCGCGCCCGTAGTTTTCCTGTACGGAGGAGCCGATGGTGCCGGTACGCGGATCGGCGATACGGTCACCCGTGATGTCACGGCCGCTACGCTCAGTGATCAACAACTGAAGATTGGCATTGTTCAAGCCGAAGATTTTTTCCAAATCAAAGGCCCCGCCCATATTGAACTGGTCGGTGTAACGGGCCGAGCGCTCGTGGTCGTAACCACCGCTCACATTTGCCGCGCTTTCCGATTGGTAGCTGAATTGAAAGTCATATCCCTTGTTTAACAATTCGGTGCGAAGGCCATCCCAGTCCCCGGTCATCCAGCGCGATGACGACGAGAACATGGGCTCACTGGCCCCTGCATTGGCCGCCAAAATGCTCAGCAACAGTGTGCTGAAGGGAACGATTTTATTATTCACCCTGAAACCTTCGAAATATGAAACGGCACGTTAAAACACTGCACACATTGCGTGTGAGACTGCTGTGCCAGGCCGAACAGATTAGCATGCTGACTATTAGCCAGCTATCTAACTGCCTTTTCAAATATTCCGCCAACAATCGCCGAAGCCCCCGTTTTCAGGGGACTTGGCCGGGGCCATCCAGCTCGCTTATACAAGGTATCCGCACGATGGATACAACAGGGCGTTTAAAGCTCCACGGCAATCCGCTGGATCACTTCCTTGAGCCAGATAAGCCCCGGATCAAAATGATTGCGCGGATGCCACGCGATATTCAGGGCGAACTCCGGAACATTGAACGGCAACTCGAACAACTCAAGATCCCCGGCCTCCTGCACCAGCAACGATGCAGGCAACGTGCAGACCAGATCGCTATGGCTCAGCAGCCTGGGTACCAGGGAAAGTTGTGGCAGGGTAGCGACCACGTTACGCCGCCGCCCCAAGGTTGACAGGTATTCGTCTGCATAGCCTTGGGGGTTGAGGGTTTCATTGGACACCAGCAGGTGCTCCAGCAAGCAGTATCCCTCAAGGTCCAAGGGCTGCTGGCCTCTTGGATGCCCCTGGCGTTGGGCCATTACAAACCCGCTGCGCAGCAAGTTGCGGGTTTTCATGTTCTGCGGGACCCATCGCGAATCATCAATCAGCAGGTCTATCTCACCCTGTTCAAACTGCCGGGCGACCTGGTTCTTTTGTACCCGATTGAAGACAAGTCGCATCTGATGTGGGGCGTAAGCTCGCAGGCATTCGAGCAGCCCGACACCCAGCATCGCCATTGCCGTATCACTGACCGCCAGCTTGAACAGCCTCGCGTCGTGACGCGGATCGAAACTTGGCTGAAACCGCACCACTTGCTTGAGCCCCATCAGCGCCAGCGCCAAAGGCTCGCGCAACGACAGCCCCATCGCGGTGGGGGTCATGCCCCGGCCTTTTTCGGCCGGCAATAACAGCTGATCATTGAACACCAGGCGCAATCGGGCCAACTGTGCGGACAAAGCCGGCTGACTGACTCTCAAGCGTTGAGCCGAGCGAGTGACATTGCACTCCTCCAGCAGAACCTCAAGGGACACCAGCAAATTCAGATCAATGTCACACAGTTCCATAAACGCCTCTTGATCAACATGGCGGCCATTATGCCTAACCGGTTGCCAAGCCTGACGAAAAATCAGCAGGAGCCTGAGTACGACTCTCACAACCCTGAGCACAAAGATCTGAGCATAGGCGCCATCCAGCGCACTGCCCTCATACCAGAGGCAATTCGTGCTTTAAGAGAACTAATGCGAGCAAAGCTGACGGAAAACGAGCGGTCTGCGTTTGCCCTACTACACTACGGGACGCCTGACAGAGCATACGCCTTCGACCTTGCCTCGCAGGTTGCTGAAATGCAGCGCCCGCGGCAATACCGTCTCATCGATTATTCGTCATTCATGGAGTGTCATCATGACTATTGCCGTAACCGGAGCCTCTGGCCAACTGGGCCACTTGGTCATCGAACACCTCAAGGAAAAAGTACCCGCCAGCACTATTGTCGGCTTGGTGCGCAAGCCTGAAAAAGCCAAGGACCTCGGTGTCCAAACCCGCGCCGCCGATTACACTCAGCCTGCAACGCTCGAAGCCGCGCTCGAAGGCGTGGACACGCTACTGCTGATCTCCAGCAGCGAGACGGGGCAGCGCGTTGCGCAGCATGCCAATGTCATCGCAGCGGCTAAAAAAACTGGGGTTAAGCGCATCGTTTATACCAGCTTGTTACATGCCGACCGCTCACCGCTGAACCTCGCGCCTGAGCACATCCAGACCGAAGCCGACCTCAAGGCCTCCGGCATCGTCTATACGATCCTTCGTAACAGCTGGTACACCGAGAACTACACCGGCTCGATCCCTGCGGCCTTGGCCAATGGCGCTTTCTACGGCTGCGCCGGTAATGCGAAAATTTGCTCGGCTCCACGTGACGACTATGCCGAAGCGGCCGCGGTGGTATTAACCGGTGAAGGCCACGAGGGGAAGACTTACGAATTGGCAGGCGACGAGGCCTACACCCTGACCGACCTTGCCGCCGAAATATCCAGGCAGACCGGCAAAGACATTCCCTACAAAGATATCCCTGAGGCCGAATACGCAGCCGCACTCAAGAATGCTGGCCTACCGGAAGGTTTCGCCGCAGCCCTTGCTTCGTGGGATGTCGCAGCCTCCGAGGGCGCGTTATTCGACGATAGCCATCAGCTTTCGCGATTGCTTGGCCGCCCGACAACTCCGCTTGCCGTTGTGGTCGAAGCTGCACTTAAGGATTGATGCCAACCCGCCAGAGCTGATCCAACCTCGTCGTATAGCTTTGACTCAAAAGCTCGCGCTGCATCCCCCAATCGGGATTACTCGGTACGCTGGCAGCTCGCAGCGTACCCCTGCCCCATCGACCGTTAATCTCATCCAGCACCGCCATCACTCGAGAGGCTTCCGCTGGCTGGCTGACCGCAAACAAATCATCTGAAAACTCGCCCGGCTGCCGCAAATCCAGCAGCATCACTTCGGCTTTGCTGTAGTTGAATCCGGGTTGAAAAACATGATCCAGCGCATCGACTGCAGCCTTGGTCAGTAACCGAACATCATCGGTCGGGTACGGCAGTGTCACCACCACACCCTTGGCATATTTGGCTTCATCAGGATTGAACATGCCGGTACGAATGCTGACCCGGATTTTTTTGCAGTAAGACTTTTGCGCCCTTAGCTTTTCCGAGGCGCGCATCATGTAGGTGGCCACGGCTTCCTTGATTGGGGCAAGCTCGGTCAAGCGTTTGCCAAACATGCGGCTGCAGCAGATTTCCTGTTTCGGCGGATCGGGCTCGTCCAGTTCCAGGCATGGCGTGCCGGATAGCTCGCGCGCCGTTTTCTCGATGACTACGCTGAATTGTTTGCGCAGTGTCCACGGATCGGCTTTGGCCAAGTCCATTGCGGTGCGAATACCCATGCGTTCTAGGTGAACCGTCATCCGGCGCCCTACCCCCCACACTTCTGACACAGCCGTGTTGCGCAGTACCCAGTCACGTTCGTAGTCTGCGCATAGGTTCACCACCCCGCCCGTATGGGTTGGCAAGCGCTTAGCCGTATGGTTGGCCAGCTTGGCCAAGGTTTTGGTGTGAGCGATACCGACCCCAACCGGGATGCCCGTGCATTGCAATATTCGGCTACGCAACTCTCGCCCCATCGCGCTCGCATCGGGTATTCCGGTGAGATCTGCAAACGATTCATCAATGCTATACACCTCCACCGCTGGCACCATCGACTCGATCATGCTCATGACCCGGTCACTCATGTCGCCATACAACGCATAGTTTGACGAGAACGCCACAATGCCTAGTTGCTTCAAGCGATGCTTGATCTGGAAATACGGCTCGCCCATTTTTACGTGGGGCTTCGCGTCATAACTGCGTGCAATGACGCAGCCATCGTTATTGCTCAGTACCACGATGGGCACCTTGGCCAGATCAGGTCGAAACACGCGCTCGCAACTGGCGTAAAAGCAGTTACAGTCGATCAGCGCGAAAACCGGCTTGGGCTTAGCGTGCATGACTGCGCACGGTGTAGGTAATCACGCCCCAGATTGAGAGGTCATCACCTTCCATGACGTGGCGATCAGGGTATTTAGCGTTTTCGGATTGAAGAATGATGCGCTTGCCTCTCACACAAAGGCGTTTGCACAGTGGGTCGTTATTGAGCAGCGCCACTACCACATTGCCGTGAACGGCCTCGATCGAACGGTCAACCACAGCCAGATCGCCCGAAAATATCCCCGCCCCCAGCATGCTGTCACCCTCAATGGAGACCAAGTAAACGTGCGGCGCGCGGATGTTCAGCAGTTGATCCAATGAGATTTCTTTCTCAATGTGATCCGCGGCCGGCGAAGGGAAACCCGCCGGGACCTTGAACGAGCAAAGCGGTAAACGCGCTCCGCCTTCAGCAATTGGGCCCAAGGATGTGAAGCTCATGATGCACGCCTTTCAGTTAACTGTATGGACATACAGTTAACTGTGTAGGATGTTTCTGGTCAATTTTTCTGTCAGATATTTCGACAAGCGGGAAAGGGGTTTTGACCGTTGGTAGCTTTGGCTCATGGGTCACTGGATAGAAAGGACGACTGTGCCTATACACGTTATCGTGCTGCCCACGGCGACCATGAGGTTTTCAAGCCCGGATAGTAGGGTATTCGCGCAGCAGGTTGCCGGCCACTGAACTCTATCAGTCAGGATTGTCGTCCCCAAGCCCAGTTTTAAATATGAGCAATAGAAGGCAAAATTTTAGGTATATGAGTCAAATCGGAGGCTTGGGCTCCAGATAAAAATCAAGAACACAGCATGAGACTTCACTAATTAACGGATTGTTTAAAAAAGCTATCCGCTGGCTATATTCATCAAGGCTGTAGGTGCTCTCAGCATGGTTCTTTATTAGGTGGACCTGGAAAGCGCTCGACAAGCCGTCGTTCCTGTTTGATCGCGAGCGCCCGAATATGGCTCTCGGAGGCATCACTCCCAAACAGAAATTGGCCCTGGTGGCCTGACCTTTATTTCTGGTGTGGATTAGAAATGGGGGGATTACCGGTCTAGCCCTAAAGACAGGTCAAAAAGCCCGCCTGCAAGAGCAGGCGGGCTTTTTAGCTAACATCAACCCAAGGCGTTATTTCTGGGTAATGGTGTCCGGCAATGCATAAGCGATGATGTAGTCGCCGACATCAGGCGAGTGGCTCATCCCGCCTGCCGAGATAACCACGTATTGCTTGCCGGTGGCAGGCGATTTGTAGATCAGTGGGGCTGCAACCGCGCCAACCGGCAAGCGGGCTTTCCAAACTTCTTTACCCGTGGCCGAATCGAGCGCTCGCAGGTAGTAGTCTTGGGTACCCGCGAAAAACACCAAGCCAGATGCCGTTGAGGTCGGGCCACCCAGTGTCGGCATACCCAGCGGGATTGGCATGTGCGTTTTGATCCCCAGCGGGCCGGTGTCCTGGACGGTGCCCAATGGAACTTGCCAGACCAGTTTCTGGGTGTTGAGGTCAATGGCGCTCATGCTGCCGAAGGGTGGGCTGTTGCACGGAACTCCCAGAGGCGACTGCAAAATGTCGATTTTCACACCGCCATAGATACCGGCGACTTGTGGGCGAATGGTTCCCATGAAGCCGGGCACTTCATCGGTCGACACTTTAAACTTCTTGGTGTCTTCCTTCGTGACCAGTGACATTCGCAGCGGCATACGCATGTCATTAACGAACATCATGCCCGTGTTCTCGTCGATGGAAATGCCACCCCAGTTCATGCCGCCCAGCAAGCCAGGCCATTCGATGTACGGTTTTTCACTTGGAGGTGTAAACGGCCCCAGATAAACGGAGTCTTTGAACATGATTCGGCAATACAGTTGGTCGAACGTCGTCACACCCCACATCGATTTCTCGTTCAGCGGCTCGACACCGATCGTCGGCATCCCGACCGAAAACGGTTGGGTAGGCGATAGATGCTCACCTTCTGCGGCTGGAGAGGTTGGAACCGCGCGCTCTTCAACTTCTGTGACCGGCTTTCCGGTACGACGATCCAGTACAAAAATGTTGCCCGTCTTGCTGGTCTGGATCAAGACCGGAGTCTTCTCGCCCTGGGCGTTTTTGATGTCATAGAGGACAGGTTGCGAAGGCAGGTCATAATCCCAGACATCGTGGTGAACGATCTGGTAAACCCACTTGGCTTTACCGGTTGATGCATCGACTGCAACGACGGCCGTGCCAAACTTTTCTTTCACTTGATTACGATCACCACCCCAGTAGTCGGGCGGGCCATTGCCCGTAGGCAGGTAGACCAGATTTAACTCTTTATCGTAGGTTGGAATCGTCCAAACGTTAGGCGTCTCCAGAGCGAACTGATGATCATCTGCTGCTGTGTTCTCGCCCTCTGGTGCGCCAACGTCCCAGGCCCACACCAACGCACCTGTCAGGACGTCAAATGCACGCACGGCGCCGGAAGGCTCGCCCGCCACAATGTCACGTACCCAGCCACCGACTACGGTGAGGTGACCCATGACAACCGGCAGCGAGGTTGGATGATAGCGCTTGCTGTTTTCTGTCGGGCCCATGCCTTTTTTGAGGTCGACATAACCGTTGTCGCCAAAGCTCGGGCACAGGGTGCCGGTATGCGCATCAAGCGCAAACAATCGAGCATCTACAGACGACACCAGAATACGCTGACGGCACTGTTGTTCATTGCTATATGACGCCTTGACCTCAGCATCCAGGCTGTCGTCTTTATCAATGTCGTAATAGCCCACGCCACGGCAAGTTACGTGCTCTTCGCTTTTGGCTTTTGGATCGAATCTCCAGATCGGAGTCCCGGTATCACCGTCTAGGGCCGTTATTAGGTTTTCCGGTGTGCACGAGTACAGAACGTTGCCGATCTGCAATGGTGTGTTTTCGTCTACACCCGCACCGGCCCCCGTGGTGCGACGGCCTGTTCTGTAGGTCCAGGCAACCTGTAGATCCTTGACGTTACCCGGGGTGATTTGTGTGTAAGGTGCAAACCGTGTTCCCGAGGCATTACGCCCAAAGAACTCCCAGTTTTCAGGGGCGCTGGTGGGAGTTTCGGCCTTGGGTGCGTCAGTGATGGCGACCGGGTTCGAAATCCCGCCGTGCGGGTAGAACGCTGCGATAAATGTCGCGATCAGTGCCAAGAAAACAGCAAACCCGAACCGGTTAGCCATCCGCCGCGTACTCAGGGGCGTGTGCGGCAAGGCGGCGCCCACCCACAGACTGAGCGTCAGGATGATGGCTGGAATGACCAGACGTGGCAGCAGTTCCCAATAGCTAAACTGTCCAACCTCATAAAAAGCCCAAGCACAGGTCGCAAGAAATATGACAACGGAGAGGCTGATACCAATGCGTTTGCGCAACACAAAGAGTGCCGCCAGCACCAAATAAGCCAGGCCCGCCATCAAGTAATAACTTGAACCGCCCAAGGACACTAGCTTGATCCCGCCATAAATTAAAGCCAGTGAAACGGCAAATACAAACAGGGAAAACAGTAGCCTCGCGATATTACTCATTGAGCGTCTTGCAGTTTGAGATGGTTTGTCATTCGTCATTTTCGTGAATGCTCTGTGGGTTAATACAAAACTGCCCGCACTGCGTGCGAACAACTGGCCGAATGTTCACTCCGACCCGTAAAGGGCTGTGCATGGCTGATGTCGGATTCCGAACTACCGTCTTGCCGACAGAAAACAATCAGTGGAGATCAGCTCAGCAGATTGCTGCAATCGCAATGGGTACGTCGAAGGCTCTAAGGAACGTGGTAGAGGTATTTGTCTGAGCACTGCCGGCTGACATTCCGAGGTTAGGCTGGAGACTTTGAGTCAGTTTATACGGGTACTTTTTTGAATAAATCCAAAGGTTTGAGAAACATTGTTGGCGAAACAGTAATAATTCATAGCAACAGCGAGCTTACGGCCCCCCCTCATGACTTCTTTTGACGCAACGTGCTACTGACCTCAAAAGCAAAGTGCGTTCAGATCAATCGCTCACCGCTTTCGAAGTGAGAGTTCCGATATCACCACTGGATTATTACTGCCTCACCAACAATGTTTCTCAACTCCCTGGATTTATCCAAAAAAACATCTGCATAAACTTATGCCTTACGGCTCACGCCGGACGACATTCATCATGTCTTGTCACTTTCAGGATTTTGTTGTCCAGGTGAGACGAAGATCCAAACGGCTTCGAGCACCTGCAAACCCAATCATGACTCCGTTGATTACACCCAAGCAGGTGCTAACACCGCAGTTCTCACGGCGGTATCAATCCTGAAAAACATGAACTGGCCAGTTTCCTGTCTTGCAGCGTGTAGTTGAGCGACACACCAACATTTTTGTAACGGAGCACACTTCAATGTTTTCTTATTTGCGCACGCTGCTGACCACCAGTCTGTGCGGCGGTTTGTCGCTGTGCATCTTGACCCCGTCCTCAGCATTAGCTGACGCCTCCAGCCTGATGAGTCGGTCGACACTCACCGGCGATTGGGGTGGCGAGCGCCAAAAGCTTATTGACAAGGGCATCACGCTGACCGGTGACTACAGCTCTGAAACGATTTCTAACGTGCACGGAGGGATCAAGCGCGGCACTCGTTATGCGCAACAACTACGCGTGGGCGCCAAGTTTGATCTGAGTAAATTGCTCGATACCCCGAACGCTGGATTTGTGCAAATTCTGGTTAACGACCGTCGAGGCCATAGCGCTACGGAAGACTTGCTCGGCAACCGCCTGTCTGCGCAAGAAAACTACGGTGGCGAATACACCCGACTGACCGAGTTCAGCTACCAACGCAATTTGTTTACTGCGCAGGTGTCCACCAAAATCGGTTATATGGTGATGGGGACCGATTTTGGTGGCATGCCAATCCTGACCAACTTTGTAAGCGCCGGCTTTTGTGCGCACCCGCTGACCATGTCCAGCGGAAGTGGGTGGGGCAACTACCCGACGGCTCATTGGGGTGGCGAGTTACGTTACGACATCAACGATTCACTGACGCTGCAAACCGCAGTCTTCCAGGTCAACCCGGAGCACAACAGTCTTCCTTCCGAAGCGTTTTCCATGCCTAGCCACGACACCACCGGGGCCATTATGCCGCTGGAAGCCATCTTCAATAACAACGCCTTCCTCAATGGCCAATACAAAGTCGGCTGGTACTACGACAGCTCTGACTCGCAAAAAATTGGCAGCACAGAAAAAAGCAGTAACCGCACCGGCGCTTACGTATTAATGGACCAGGCAATCTGGAGGGATGAGCAAGATCCAGAAAGCGTACTACGCCTGTTTGGACAGGCGGCAACCAGCAACGCGGCAACCTCGCCAATGCGTCGCTGGTACTCAGTAGGCCTGGTTAAACAAAAGCCTTTTGCCAGCCGCCCGCATGACACGATCTCTTTTGGCTACGGCCGAGCTGTACTTAACTCACGCACGCGGGATGTACAAGAAGCGGCTGCGATCAGTCTCGGCGAATCCGAAATGATCGCCAACCTCGACAATGGCGAGCAAATGATTGAGCTCAACTATGGCGCGCAAGTCACCCCATGGCTACTGCTGCGTCCCGACCTCCAGTATTACATTGAGCCCGGCGCGTTCTCTGGCAAAAAAAGAGGCAACGCATTGGCCGCGGGCTTACAGATCAAAGCGACGTTTTAAGCGGCTTGCGTAGGTTTAAACGAAGACCTGTGGCGCTCTAGCGGTTACTTCGCGGCTGCGCCCTCACCTACTCGCCCCATCATTGTCGTCTTGCAATGCAGGCGCAGATCAAGACCGCTAGCAACAAGTAAGCGGGCTTCTTCGCGCCGATTATGCGCGTCGTTCAACTTGATCTCAGGATAAGCCCTAAATACCAACCTCAAAGTTCGTCCATACCACTGAGATCTGAGACTCCAACGCCTCACATCACGAGCAAGCACATGCAGCGATAAGCCGCGGCCGTCGCACAGGTAGTAAGCGTCTCTTGGGGCTTGGCTTGTCGAACGACAGCGTCAATCAAGAACGTACGCAGCTCCAGACAATCACGGATAGCTGTCGCTAGAGGGAGCGCCGAGTTGAGTACAGCAGCCAGTCAATCGACCGAGGCGGTGTCATCAACGAACTATCGTGCAGTAATCGGCTTTGAGAGCGGGTGGAGGGCAGCCATTTTTCGGAGACGGATTTAGAACAACTTTCCGTCTACTGGAGGCTGCCCCCTTGGTGGAGCTTCATATGCGAAAAAAGCGACCATAAGGTCGCTTTTTTCAAAGGCCCAGGAACATCACTGAATTTCAGTGGATGCCCTAAGAGCCATAATTTGGAGCGGGAAACGGGCCATTCACCGGTCATCTACCCTCTTGAAGTCCTTGAAGTTTGGCCAACTTCAGCGATTCCAATGGACAAAATTCTGGACTACTTTGAGGGGGGGGGTGACAAGCCGGTACTATCCACGGCGTTCCACTTCCCCATCACAAGCCCTGAAGCTCATTCTTCATCCTCACCGACGGATGCCTCCTTCGGCGCTTGGGGTGACTCAGGTAGGAGTTTTTGTACAGCCGGCGGCCCAATGCGTCGTAGGCGTAGTCAACACTCAAGCGGACGTCGTTGAACTGCACCAGACGGTCGAACAGGTCCCATTGCAGCTGGCTGTGCTGAACGTTGTGTCAGCGCCGGATCTGGTTGCCGCGTTCGTCGTAGTCGTAGTGGGTGCCGGCGTATTCGCGCAGCAGGTTGTTGCGTTTGGGGTCGTGGTCCAGCAGGCGTTGGTACTGTTGGTTTTTTTCATCCAGCAGGTTGCTGGCCGGGTCGAAGGCGAAGGTTTCTACGCCCAGGCGGCTGGTGGCGCTGAGCAGGCGGCCGACCGGGTCGTAGCGGTAGGCCAGCGGCCCGCGACGGCTGTCGTTGATGTCGGTCAGTTGTCCCACCGCGTCGTACTGGTAGGTGCGTTTGATCAGGGTCGTTTTGTCGTCGCGGCGGCCTAAAAGTTGTTCTTGCAGGCGCCCGGCCGGGTCCCATTGTTGGGTTTGCAGCAGGCGGTTGCCTTGGTGGCGGGCGACTTCGCGGTGAAGGCACTGTCATAAACTCATTGAGCCGCAGCCGTGTGGCCAATCTGGCTCAAGCTAAAAACTCAGTCATGGCTTTTTCAATATCTATAAAAAGAGCATCTTTATTGACAAGCTCGCCCAGCTCAGTTGACTTTTCCACCATTAAATTAAGGCAGTCGAACGTGCCTCTTGCTGCGTATTTTTTAAGTTCTTCGAAATCTACGTTTAGCCATTGAGACTCAGGAAAGACAAGATCTATGGATATAGTATTATCCTTTTTAAAGTATTTTAAACGCTCTGCCCCTTCTGACTTAAAGTCCCATATCTTACCGGACACTCTAAATGCTATTGCAAATTTCAAGTCACTTTTAAAATAATTTCTCGCAACATAAGTTTTAAAACAAACATTGAGCTTTCTTTGTATGGGCCCAAGTGCCTTGCGCGACGCTGGATCACCGTACTGCCCACTGATTAAAATCTCCATATACTTCACCTTCTATTTTTCCGCTTGCTTCCTGCCCATGGCTCGTTATTTTTTGGACCTGGAAATCTTTCTACGAGTTTTCGCTCCCTGTCTAGCATTTCAGAGCGAGGCCCTGTCCGATAGGGTACCAACTCACTCCCTGCCAGTTCTTTAGTGCTGTATCTAGTGTGGCGTTTCACAAGTAGAGCAAAAAATCGGACTACGCTTATTCTGAGAAGCATCTCAGGATGCTAGCACCGATGAAAATGGGTCGACCCGCAACTCCCATTGCTCTATCCGAAGCTGACAAAGCCGAACTACTGCGCCGAGTTAACCTACGCAAGGGCCCGCAGGACGCCTGTACCCGTGCAAAAATCATCCTCGCCTGTTCAGAGGGGGAGTCTGGGAACTCCATTGCTCTGCGCCTTGGTGTCAGCAAAGACGTGGTATCTCGCTGGCGGTTGCGTTTCTCAAAATGGGGATTACCTGGCTTGAACGATGAACAGCGTTCCGGCCGCCCTCGCATGATTACAAGCGGCACGGGACAACCTCGCTGTTCGCTGCGCTGGATGTCGCCACTGGGGAAGTCATTGGGCGGCTGAGACGCCAGCACCGCAGTATCGAGTTTCTGTCCTTCCTCAAGGAAGTCGACGCATCAGTGCCGGCCGACGTGCCGATCCACCTGATTATGGACAACTACGCGACTCACAAGACCGACAAGGTAAAAGCGGGGCTGGCTGCCCGTCCGCGTTACAGCATCCATTTCACCCCCACCTCTGCCTCATGGCTGAATCTGGTCGAGCGGTTTTTCTCAACGCTGAGCGAGAAATGGATCAAGCGTCAAGTGAATGTCAGCGTAAAAGACTTGGAGTCCTCGATTGAGTATTACCTTGAAACCTACAACCAGAATCCGAAGCCGTTTCGGGGGCATAAGAAGGCCGAGGACATCCTTGGCTCCGTTGCTCGTGCAGCGAAAGCGTTGGGCAAGTAGTTTTCAGCCTTACTTGTGAAACGCCACACTAGGCCACCAAACCCGCCCTATAAGCCTGCAAACCTAGGCAAAGTCCAGTTCTGGTCACTGAGTCGTGCGAACAGGCGGACTAGTAAATGGTTTTGAACTCTTATTATGTACAATTTTGAAGCGTCTATGCTGGCGGAGAAAGGCATGATTTGTGAGGGGGGGAGCGTGATTCACATACTGAAAAAAATCACCCTCACTCGCCGCGTCCGAATAACTCCAAGTTTTGTAAAGGTCTATTATGCACTTTCCGTAATCTTGACTACGCTCTACTCGGCAAACTATATAGTTTGCCGACATGGAGGGGTGAATTATGATTTCTGATTGGGAAATGTGTTATCGCCTATTGTTAGCTGCATTGTATGGGAGCCTTATTGGAATTCAACGGGAACATCTTTTTTGGACTGCTGGTTTACGCACGCACATGTTGGTTTGCGCGGGTGCCTGTTTAATTATGATAGTGTCAGCGTTTGGTTTCTCTTTGGCGCTAACTCAGCCCGGCACACAATTAGACCCGTCTAGAATAGCCGCTCAAGTAGTCTCTGGCATCGGTTTTTTGGGCGCTGGATCGATCATGATGCGCGGAGAGATCATAAAAGGCCTCACTACCGCGGCCAGCTTGTGGGCTGTTGCGGGAATAGGGTTGGCGGTAGGGGGCGGGCTCTATATGCTTGGCGCAGTAGCTACTTTCTTGATTTTGATTATTCTCATCGCCATCCGGCCTGTAGAGCGAATGCTGAGGGATATTATTCAGATACAAGTAGTTAAGTTGATAGCCCCCAATAACACACTTTCACCCAATCAACTAAAACAACTCTTGGGGGAGCGCGCTGATAAAATAAGGCAGTTTATTGTAGAGCGCGGACCCGACAGTAGCAGTGAAACCTTTACTATCGAATTGCGAGGCGTTACAAAAGCACAGTCGGACGAGATTGTTAAACAAATCTTGGGAGTGGACGGTGTGAGAGAAGTAGCCCCGCCGCACTAATTTATATATATGCGTGTTCAATAATACCGCTTATATTCATAAGCCCCCAAGGTCAAGCAAGGCCGGAGTTTCTGGCTTGGGCAGCTCAGTATGATTAGGGAGGCGCCCCTAAACGGAGCTTGGCCAGGCATCAGGAGTGGCTGTCTGTGCTTACTTGTGCTGTCTTAAAGCTTGAGGGGGACATGTCCGTTACAGATCGTGTGCGGCAAATACTAGGTGCCATTGACGGGCTGAACCACACACCGTCGGTCATGTGAACGTGTGTTGGCAACACGCTTACTTTTCAGGTTTGGTTTTTGGCGGTCTTTTTACAGTAGGGTCTCAACCCCGCCAGTAGCCTTGGTAATCCCCTCATTTCTAATACACACCAGAAATAGAGGTCAGGCCACCAGGGCCAACTTCTGTTTGGGAGTGATGCCTCCGTGAGCCATATTCGGACGCTCGTGATTGTATGCCCAGATCCAGTTTGCCCTGTAGTCCTGAACTTCAGCTATCGATTCAAATAAGTAATGCCCCAGCCAGTCGTAACGTACCGTGCGGTTATAGCGTTCGACGTAAGCGTTTTGCTGCGGGTTACCCGGCTGAATATACTCCAGGCGTATACCCCGTTTCTCGGCCCAGCCAGTAAGTTTGGTGCTGATAAATTCGGGGCCATTATCACAGCGGATTGGCTGCGGTTTACCGCGCCATTCAATCACTTGATCCAGCGCTCGCACCACACGCTCCGCTGGAAGTGAAAAATCAATTTCCATGCTCAGGGCTTCCCGGTTGAAGTCGTCAATCAGTTTGAAAACTCGAAAGCTGAGTCCGTCCGACAACTGGTCGTGCATAAAGTCCATCGACCAGCACTGGTTGCTGGCATCAGGAACCGCCAGTGGCTCAAGCTTCTCGCGCACGATACGTTTGCGCGGTTTGATCCGCAGGTTCAGCTCCAGCTCGCGGTAAATCCGGTACACCCGCTTGTGGTTCCAGCGGTAGCCTTTGACGTTGCGCAGGTACAGAAAGCATAAGCCGAAGCCCCAGTTTCGCTGATTATGGGTAAGGCGGATTAAATGATCGGCAATCTCTGCGTTTTCAGGCGCCAAGCGTGGCTGATAGCGATAGCAAGTGATACTGACCACGAAGGCCAGGCATGCCGCCTGATGCTACATCGACCTGAACGCACCACTTCCTGCGCCATCTCTCGTCGCCGATTTGCTCCGGTAAGGAGAAAATTCTACTTCTGATGCGTACTTTTTCTGGGGGGATTACCCTGCAAACGTTGACGACCTGAAGCGGCGCATTACAGGTAACGTGCCGCATCCATTCGATCGTGCAAGACACGAATAATCGCAATCCCGTAATCGGTGATACGGAAATAAATCATGTGCCGCTCAACCCGACTGCAACGATAGCCCGGTCGAATGTAGTCACAGGCCTGAGCTGTCCTGGGTGACGCCGTCAAAGCAGAAAAAGCGGTGGTAAGGATGTCGGTGTAGCGCTGCGCTTGCTCCACACTCCACCGCTGAACGGTGTAAACCCAGATCATCTCCAGATCCCGCTCAGCGGCTGGCGCAAGACGATACTCAGCCATGCTTGGTCAACATCCGCTGCTTGAAGGCTTCAGCGTCGAAGGCTCGCGGCTCCCCACTGGACTCACCGGCAATCAACGCCGAACGGATGGCCTCCACTTCGGCACTACGCTCCTGTTCACGCCGGATCAGGTCGCGGATGTATTCGCTGTCATTGGTGTAATGCCCCGCCTCAATCTGTGCTTTGATCCAACCGTCCTGCGTATCGGTCACAGTGATGGTTTTGCGCACGGTTCCCATGATTCAGCCTCCAGCAACGTTATTAACAGAACGACGCCATCATACTATTGGTGCAAAATAATGCACGTAACGCGTTAGCCGAACCAGTAACCTGACCCTGCCGATCATCCGTTCTTGCTTGAACGGCCCAAGACCTGACTTCACACTCGGCCGCCTATGACCTGGGGCATGCTCAACACCGCGAGCACCCGCCGATTGCGCGGCTGCCACAGACATGATCATTACCGCCAAAGTCCTCAACGAAGGTTTCCGGCATGCCTACTGCCCGCCCCGACCTGATTTATGAATACCCTGCCCATCTTCGCGCTCAGGTCGAGGCTGCCCCACGAGCACCCGGGGTATATTTCTTTTACGCGGATGGCGATTCGATACCCCTCTACATCGGGAAAAGTATCGATATTCGAAGCCGATTGCTTGCTCACCTCCGTACACAGGAAGAAGCCAGGATGCTGCGACAAGCGCAGCGAATCGAATACCGCCAAACAGCCGGGGAAATCGGCGCTCTACTGCTTGAGTCCAGATTGATCAAAGAACTGCAACCCTTGAAAAACAAGCGGCTACGGCGACAACAGCGCCTGTGTTCACTGCGCATTAGCGCTGGGATACTCGAGATCGTCGACACCACAGCCATAGCCGAAGGACCTCAACTCTACGGACTTTTTCGCAGCAAGCGCATGGCCACCGAAGCGTTGATGCTGATCGCTGACGAGCACCGCCTCTGCCATACGCTGCTGGGCATTGATAAATCGACGGGGCGAGGTTGTTTCAGGGCCCAAATTGGAAAATGCGCCGGGGCATGCAAAGGCGAGGAAAGCCATGAGGCTCACACCGAACGCCTGCTGACTGCGTTGACGCACTGGACCGTACATCACTGGCCGTTTCCCGGCGCCATTGCATTACACGAACGGCATGGTGAGATTGAGGAATTCCACGTCGTTGATGGCTGGCGCTACTTGGGGACATTTGCCTCTGAGTCAGAGGCCAGACTGGCACCCAAGCTGTCAGGGCAGGCATTCGATGCCGATTGCTACAAAATTTTGGTGCGCCCTGTGCTGCTAGAAAGCAGCGCCATGATCATGCTCTCTTAGCCGATAAGTTGTATGCAGCCACCCAGATTCATCCCCCTGTCAGGGTGGCCGCTTGACGTGGGCACCCGCCTGAAAAAGTTGAACTGGTAATTCAACGCACGCCCTATATCGCGGCCTACCGGGTCTACGATGATCGTGTCCGAATCCTGCGCGTACTGCATGAAGCCCAAAGCTGGCCAATGGATCTGCCAACGCTGATTAGCCGCTGACCACGATCAAACTGTAAAAACGGAACGCGCCTGATTCCATTACCCCTAGCATCTGCAATCCCCCACACTATTTAGTGATTGGCAAATGGCGCCCAGACCTACGCCAATACATGTCGTGTTGCCCGGCCCTGCCAGGCATCCGCCCAGGTGGTCAAGATCTTCAAGGCCACGGCGCGGTGTCACCGCGTTGATCCCGTGCTCCTGCCGCCCAATCTCGGGCGCACCTCTCATCACACCCTCGGGGTTCCTGCCCCTTGGGCCGGGGCCCTGCCGTTCGTTCAGGAGAACCCCATGAACCTGTCACTTCCCGACGCCAATGCTCCAGCATCGGCTACACCGCCTACGGCGCTGACGGTCAACGAAACGCAATTGGTCCACCAAGCCCTGCGCGTGATGGAACAACGCCTGTTCCAACGCGGCCCTTACCTCGAAAACGCCAAGGATGCCCGCCATTACCAGATGCGGCACTTCTCGGACGTGGTCAAGGCACCGCGCCGTTCGATCCTCGCCAACACCCTCAACAAGTCCTGACGGCTGATCTCACTGATAGAACACAGACCCAGTGAGGGCAATACGTCGTTGTTGAAGATACGGCGGATTTGAGACAGCGTACTTTGGCGCCCCTCCTTGAGCGTGAGCCCACGATGCTCGACCCAGCGATCGAACATGTCCAGGAAGGTGTTTGCTTCCGCCAGCCGATCAGCCTCACGGTTGCGCCGGCGCTGCAGTTGGGGATTGATCCCTTGGGCCAACAGCTTGCGCGCTTCATCCCGGCGCGAACGCGCCTCACGCAGAGTGATTTCGGGGTAGGTACCGAGCGACATGCGTTTTTGCTTGCCCGCCCAACAGAAGCGGAAGTGCCACGAACGCCCACCCCTCGCCGATACCGCTAACGACAGGGAGTCAACATCACCGATGGGTGTAGTCCTTGCCAATGGGTTTGGCATGCCGGACGGCAGTATCTGTAAGAGCCATAGGTCTAGCCTCCTGAAGGTTGAGTTCAGGGCCAGATGTTCAGTGAATGGCTCGCAGGCTTCGCGCAACAATCCGATCTCGAAGGCTTCCCACAAATGGACTAATTTAGTCCAGATGTCCGTGGCTTTCGGTGGATGTTGGCGGAACGAAAAAAGACGCCTAAGCGTCTATTTTCAGTGACTTACAGAATTCCTTGGAACTCTGCAGATCAAAAATCTGGAGCGGGAAACGAGACTCGAACTCGCGACCCCGACCTTGGCAAGGTCGTGCTCTACCAACTGAGCTATTCCCGCTTTTTGGTGTTGGGCATTCTATAGCAATCAAAGAATGCGTCAACCCCTTGATTCAAAAAGTTTTATTTATTTCGTTGAAGTGGTTTTAAGGTGCGGCCAAGCTGCGCGTAAATATTGAAGCATCGACCATAGCGTCAGCCCAGCAGCAATGAGCAGTAACGCATACCCCACCAATACCCAGAAGCTGAAATCTGAGGGGTTAGCCAGCAGAATCACCAACGCCAACATCTGAGCTGCGGTTTTCCATTTGCCCATGTTCGACACAGCAACTTGGGCTCGAGCACCCAGCTCGGCCATCCACTCGCGCAAGGCAGAGATAACGATCTCGCGGCCAATGATCACCGCCGCAGGCAGCGTCAACCAAACGTTATGGTGCTCTTGCACCAACAAAACTAACGCCACAGCCACCATCAACTTGTCGGCAACAGGGTCTAGAAACGCGCCAAAAGGCGTGCTTTGCTCCAACCTGCGAGCCAGATAGCCATCAAGCCAGTCCGTTGCAGCAGCAAAGGCAAAAACCGAACTGGAGGCCACATAGCTCCAGCTATAAGGGAGATAGAACAACAGAATGAAGATAGGAATCAGTAGAACGCGGAGTACGGTGATCAAATTAGGGATATTCATCTGCACAACTGGCTACGAGGTGAGGGGGCATTCTACTCGCTGTGCAGATTTGCATAAATCAACTCAGCAAGCTTTTTACTGATCCCCGGGGCTTTGGCGATCTCTTCGATGCTGGCACGAGACAGCTCCTGTAATCCACCAAAATGTTTCAATAAGTCACGACGACGTGTCGGCCCGACCCCTGCAATCCCTTCCAGGGTTGAGGTTCGGCGGGTTTTACCACGTCGCGCTCGGTGTCCGGTAATTGCAAAACGGTGAGCCTCATCACGGATTTGCTGAATCAAATGCAAGGCTGGAGAGTCGCCTTTAAGCGTGAACTCATGGGCTGCATCATTCAAATAAAGCGTTTCAAAGCCAGCCTTGCGGGTCGCACCTTTGGCCACACCCAGCAAAATCAGGTCAGGGACAGCCAGTTCGTTGAGCACATCACGGGCCATCGAGAGCTGCCCCTTGCCACCGTCGACCAATAAAATATCAGGCAATTTGCCCTCACCTTCTTTGAGCCGACTAAAACGGCGCATCAGCGCCTGGTGCATGGCCGCATAGTCATCGCCAGCGGTAACGCCTTCGATGTTGTAGCGCCGATAGTCCGACTTGATCGGCCCTTCAGGCCCAAAAACCACACACGACGCAACAGTCGCCTCACCACTGGAGTGACTGATGTCGTAGCACTCAAGGCGCTGCGGGATCTCGTCGAGCTTCAAGACTTTGGCCAACGCTTCAAATCGTGCAGCTACATGCTGACGATTAGCCAGGCGCGCGCTTAGCGCTTGCTCGGCATTGGTAACCGCGAGCTGCTGCCAACGCGCACGCGTACCTCGCACGCGATAGCTGATTGACATCTCTCGCCCACGCAGCTCGTCGATGGCGGCAATAATCGCTCCAAAGCTCTCGTGCTCAACGTTGACGATCAGTTCGCTCGGCAAGTCGCGCTCAGGGCTACTGATGTAGTACTGCCCAAGAAACGCCGCCATTACTTCGGCTACGTCTTCCTCAATACCCACTTGAGGGAAGAAGTTTTTGCTCCCCAGCACACGACCGCCGCGCACATTGATCAAATGCACACAGGCGCCACCTGGGTTCACAAAAGCTGCAATCACATCGACATCGCCCGTGCCGCCTTCCATGCTTTGCTGGTCCTGAACCCTGCGCAGCAACGAGATCTGATCGCGCACTTGCGCGGCATGCTCAAAGTCCAGAGTGCTAGCGGCTTGCTCCATCTCGTGGTTCAGCTCGTCAGTTAGCGCACTGCTGCGCCCCTCAAGGAACATCACAGAATGGCGCACATCCTGAGCGTACTCCTGCGCATCTACCAGCCCAACACAAGGCGCTTTACAGCGTTTGATTTGATATTGCAGGCAGGGCCGGGTCCGGTTTTTAAAGTAGCTGTCTTCGCATTGACGAACCAAAAAGGTTTTCTGCAAAAGGCTCAGACTTTCGCGAATAGCCCCGGCACTGGGGTAAGGCCCGAAGTATTTACCTTTTTGCTTCTTGGCCCCCCGATGAATACTCAGCCGAGGGAACTCGCCATCTGACAGAAACACATAAGGGTAGGACTTGTCGTCGCGTAACAGGATGTTATAGGGCGGCCGCCATTCTTTGATCAGCGTTTGCTCCAGCAGCAACGCTTCAGTTTCGTTAGCGGTTATCGTGGTTTCGATCTGGGCAATGCGACCAACCAAAGCAGCGGTTTTAGGCGCCAGACCGGTTTTACGAAAGTAACTGGCCAAACGCTTTTTCAGGTTCTTGGCCTTACCCACGTAAAGCAGCCGTGCATCACAATCGAACATGCGATACACACCAGGTCGGCCGCTGCAGGTCGACAAAAACGCACTTGCATCAAACACGTCAGTCATCGTTAGCCAGCATCAACCATGCCGTGGCGAACCGCCAACAATGCCAGTTCAACATCACTTTTGACCGAGAGCTTTTCGAAAATTCGATAGCGGTAGGTATTCACTGTTTTAGGCGACAAGCACAGCTTATCGGAGATGACCTGCACCTTTTGGCAGCCCACGATCATCAATGCAATCTGAATTTCTCGCTCAGAGAGCGCGTCAAAGGGTGAGTCGCTGGCAGGCTGGAAAGACTTAAGCGCCAACTGCTGGGCAACCTGTGGGCTGATATAGCGCTGCCCTGCAAAAACAAGACGTATGGCCTGAACCATCTCGGCCAACCCGGCGCCCTTGGTCATATACCCAGCTGCACCTGCCTGAAGAAGGCGCGTGGGAAAAGGGTCTTCTTCACAGACAGTCACGGCGACCACTTTGATATCGGGATGGCTACGCATCATTTTGCGCGTAGCTTCCAAGCCACCAATGCCCGGCATTTTGACATCCATCAGCACGACATCGGGCTTCAGCTCCCGAGCCTTGATCAATGACTCTTCGCCTGACTCGGCTTGACCAACCACTTGCAGGCCGTCGATATCAGCCAGCATCCGTGTGATGCCTGTGCGAACAAGATCGTGGTCATCGACCACTAGAACCCGAATCAAGCCGATACCTCGCGAATTGGTCTTAGTAGGTTGCCGGACACCTTAGCAAAAAACTATTGAGCTGACCTACTCACATGCGTCATATAACAACTATCAATAGCCTGAAAATCCGCAAAACATCTAAAACGTTCAATCAGGCTATCGTGTCATCAATTCAAACGTCACTCGGCCCCGGCCGCCCTTTCAGGGCCTGAGCGGCTGAAAGTTCAGCCAGCGTTATCGTCAGACGACGGATCGCGTCCTGATCCTCCTTATGAAGGACTCGATAACTGACCAACACTTTTTCTTCAATTTGGCTGAGGTTGTCCGTTAATGTCGGCGTTGGAGTACCCGTCAACACATACAGAACGTCTACGCCACGTGCAGCCACACGCGACAAATAATCTGCTTTGGGTGCGCGATCACCATTTTCATATTTGCCTTGGGCATTCGCTTCGACGCCACCGATTTCACCAAAAGCTTTCTGCGACAAGCCCAGCCGCTCTCTCTCTTGCCTCAACCGCGAACCAATTCCACTCATTTGGATGTAAGATCCCATTTTAAACACCCGCGAGGATGGTATAATCAAAAAATATTAAACAACTTTGAACGGTTTTGAACTATGACCGGAATTCGTACTGCCGCACAAGCCAAGGCATGGCTGGAACACCAAGGAAAATCCGTTCAAGAGTTCGCTCGAGAGCATGGCGTCGATCCGGCAACCACCTATCAAGTGCTCGCTGGGCGTAAAAAGGGAAAACGTGGAGAAGCCCACAAGGTAGCGGTTCTTTTGGGCATGAAAGACGGGATCATCCCTTCGCCAACTCATCAGCCAAGCGAAGACGCAAGTGATGAACTGTCCTGAGTATGCGCTTAATTAGCGCAGTGACATGATTTAGTCTTGCGAACGCACTATTAAATATGGTTACGCGCTTTTTTCAGCACGGGCATACATCTTTTGCAAGGGCAAACAGTCGCTTTTAAGAAGCTAGCCCCCCTCCAATAGTCTTATTGGTCAACTCAGTGCAAATTACTGATTGAATCCTGCAGCTCGCCTCTAGTAAGCTCCGGAGCATTCAGCGGAGATAACTCATGTTGCATCACGCACGTACAACACTTAGCAAGACCATCGGCGCCCAGCGCCCGGTTAATGCTGCGCGCGCGACCAACACGCTTTCGTCTGCACGATTTTATTTTGGGTATTGGTTTAGCCACTGGCGCGCCTGATACCCACACGGCGCCCACTTTTTAAGGGTCGCCTACCAGAGAATTCTCACCCCCGGTCGGCCTCCCGACCGGGGGTTTTGTTTTTTTAAGCCCCCTATTTTATTGAATTGAGGAATTACCCCATGAACTACGCCACTTATTACTGCTTCGACCTTTGCACTGCATGGCGATTTATCAGCCGCCGCTCGGGACAGTCTGCCGCCTCCGAACGGACCCACATTGGTGGCACGCATGCACTCACAGCCAGTCTGGCTAATTGTCGAACACCCCAGTAGGGCTGAGCGCGCGGGAGACCCGCCGCCTGCCCAGGAAGCACACACCATGAACGCATCCGTTTCTGCTTTGCCGAAAACCGCTCACACCAGTACCGTACTGACCCAGCGCCTCCCCAGCGCCTCAGACCTCAAACAGCAATTGCCACTCAGCGCCGCGCTTGGCGAACAAGTGAACCGGCAGCGCCAAGCCATTCGCGCCATCCTTAACGGTGAAGACTCCCGTTTGCTGATCGTCGTCGGCCCCTGCTCTATTCATGACCCACAATCAGCACTTGAATACGCGAGCAATCTGGCCGCTCTCTCTAATGAACTAAGCGATGACCTATTGCTGGTCATGCGGGCGTACATCGAAAAGCCCCGCACCACCATTGGCTGGAAAGGCCTGGCCTACGATCCACATTTGGATGGCAGCGATGACATGGCTCATGGCTTAACCCTGTCACGCGAGCTCATGCTCGAAATGCTGCGCATGGGCCTGCCGATTGCAACCGAGTTACTGCAGCCGATGGCGGCTGGCTACTTCGATGACCTGCTTGGCTGGGTTGCTATTGGCGCCCGCACAACTGAATCGCAAATACATCGAGAGCTGGCCAGTGGCCTTGATCTACCTGTCGGATTCAAAAACGGAACAGACGGCGGCGTGGCGATTGCGTGCGATGCCATGCGTTCAGCAGCCCATAGCCATCGCCACTTCGGGGTCGATAGCCAAGGGCACCCTGCCACTATCACAACCCCAGGCAACCCTGATACTCACTTGGTACTGCGCGGCGGCCACAGCGGCCCGAATTACGATCGAGTAAGCGTGGCGCAGGCCCGCGCAGACCTTACAAAAAACGCCATTGCTGCCCGCTTAATGGTGGATTGCAGTCATGCCAATAGCGGTAAAAACCCGCTGCGCCAGCCTGATGTTTTTAATGAGACCCTCGCTCAGCGCCTTGAAGGCGACCGCTCACTGATTGGGATGATGCTGGAAAGTCATCTTTTTGAAGGATGCCAGCCCCTGAGTTCAACGATGCGTTACGGAGTTTCAGTCACTGATGGCTGCCTGGGGTGGGATGCGACCGAGCAGCTACTGCGTTCAGCGGCTAAACAAATGCAAGGGCAGCGGCGCTTAGTAACTGCCTTCAACTAATCAGTTTGTGCTACCCACGCGCCGCCACAGCTCCTATCTGCGGCGGCGCAAAGTCGCTAACTCGTATAAGAAAAGCCGACTCAAACAGCCAGAAAACATACAAAACATTAGTTCCTACATAAACCTTGATGGATTGAATTTTCCTGGAAGCCATCTCTGGTGACTCTGCACACCTATCACCCTCCTCTTACACACTTAGTAACCTCGCCCTTACACGCTAAATCGTCGGCTAAGGTGTTTTTATGAGTTGAAAAACACCTACAAGAGAATCGACATGACTGACTTAGCACGCACGCAATATCCGATCGTATTGGTTCACGGGCTCTTTGGTTTCGACCGGATTGGCCCTTTCAGCTATTTTCATGGCATCGAAGAAGCATTAGAAAAAGCAGGCGCCAAAGTGTTCATTGCCTCCGTCTCTGCGGCCAACAGCAATGAAGCCCGTGGCGAACAGCTACTTGAGTATGTACATCAAGTGATCAAGCAAACCGGCGCCAAACGGATCAACTTGATCGGTCACAGCCAAGGCGCATTGACCGCCCGCTACGCCGCGGCCCTCGAACCCGAACTGATCGCCTCCGTCACCTCAGTCAGCGGCCCCAATCACGGCTCTGAACTGGCCGACCGCCTACGCATGGCGCTTACGCCCGGCAAACTGCCCGAAACCGTGGCCGCCGCCCTGAGCACTGCATTTGGCACCTTCCTCTCCCTCATCAGTGGCAAACCCGAACTACCCCAGCACTCCATAGAAGCGCTCAATGCACTGACCACTGAAGGCGTGGCGGCTTTCAATGCCAAATACCCCCAAGGCTTGCCAACTACATGGGGGGGCGCCGGAGCCGAGCAAGTCAATGGCGTGTTCTATTACTCTTGGAGCGGCATCATCAAAGATTCGTTGTTCTCGGAATCTTCAAACATGTTTGACCCGCTGCACAGCGCCTGCCGGGGGCTTAGCAGTTTTTTCACCCTTGAAGCCAATGCCAATGACGGTCTGGTTGGCCGCTTCAGCTCTCATTTGGGCACAGTGATCCAGTCGGACTACGCAATGGACCACGTAGACACCATCAACCATCTGGGAGGCGTGACACGCAAATCCGTCGATCCCGTTAAGTTGTATGTAGACCATGCGCAACGCTTAAAAAAGAACGGCCTGTAACCCTTGCAACTGACGCGCACTGAAAACGGCCATGGGAACTTTGCCAAGAAAAAAAGCACTGAATCCGGTAGGCTCACCACTTTCTTGAAAGGAGTACTCCCTCATGGCTAAAGCCACTGCTCGTCACATCCTCGTAGCCAGCGAAGCCAAGTGCAACGAACTGAAAGCACAAATTGAAGGCGGCGCCGACTTCGCTGAAGTTGCAAAGGCCAACTCCACTTGCCCATCCAGCCGTCAAGGCGGTGACTTGGGCTCTTTCGGTCCTGGCCAAATGGTTAAAGAATTCGACACCGTCGTCTTCAGCGCACCGATCAATGTGGTGCAAGGCCCGGTAAAAACCCAGTTCGGTTACCACCTGCTGGAAGTCACTAGCCGTCAGGACTAACCTCCAAGCGCTGTGTGAAAACGGCCCACCTTTTGGTGGGCCGTTTCGTATCCGCAATCATAAAACCCGTGTTACGTTTCCTCACCCACGAACCCATCGTGTTTCATCTGAGGAATTGATCATGAGCCTGAAAGGTAAAACTGCCTTGGTTACTGGTTCCACCAGCGGCATTGGCTTGGGCATCGCCCAATGTCTTGCCAAGGCGGGGGCCAACTTGATACTCAACGGCTTTGGCGATGCCAGCAAAATCGTTGCCGAGATGGGACAGTTGGGCGTCAAGGTGGGGCATCACACGGCCGATGTCAGCGACCCCGAGCAAATCGCAGACATGATCCGCTATGCCGAGAGTGAGTTCGGCGGCATCGACATTCTGGTCAACAATGCCGGAATTCAACACGTGGCCAGCGTCGAAGAGTTCCCTGTCGAGCGCTGGGACTCGATCATTGCAATCAACCTGTCCTCGGTCTTTCACAGCACCCGCTTGGCGTTACCGGGCATGCGCAAACGCGGCTGGGGCAGAATTGTGAATGTGGCCTCAGTGCATGGGCTGGTTGGTTCGGTCGGCAAAGCGGCTTATGTGGCAGCCAAGCATGGGGTCATTGGCCTGACCAAAGTGGTTGGCCTCGAAACCGCCACCAGCAACATCACATGCAATGCCATCTGCCCTGGCTGGGTGTTAACCCCGCTGGTTCAAAAGCAAATCGACCAACGCATCAATCAAGGGATCGACCCTTATCAAGCTCAGCATGACCTTCTTGCCGAAAAACAGCCCTCACTTGAGTTCGTCACCCCGCCGCAGCTGGGTGAACTGGTGTTGTTTTTGTGCAGCGAAGCCGGCAGCCAGGTACGTGGTGCAGCGTGGAATGTCGATGGCGGTTGGTTGGCGCAATAACGCAGCCTGTTGCTGCACAGTAAGCAAGCAAAAATGCACACCAACCCTGCACTTATCAGGGTTGTATTAGGCAAATTTGCACTGTTAGCATCGGCCATCAGTTCGCCCGCGAACACCTTCTAAAAATAATCAGAAGCAGGGAGTTAGTGATGACTGCTCAGGTTTCAGCCTCACCGACACAGGATGTCGAGTCGACTCACAGCACAGTGCTGGCCCAAGTGCGCAACCATATTGGCCACCTGACCCTAAACCGACCAAGCGGCCTCAACGCTATTGACCTTGAGATGGTTCGCAGCCTTCAAGCTCAGCTCGATGCGTGGGCCACAGACGCAAACATCAAGGCTGTGGTATTGCGCGGCGCAGGCGAAAAGGCCTTCTGTGCCGGTGGCGATATTCGCTCGCTTTACGACAGCTACAAACGCCAAGACACCCTGCACACCCTCTTCTTCGAAGAGGAATACGCGCTCGACCTGACCCTGCATCACTACGCCAAGCCGGTGCTGGCCCTGATGGATGGTTACGTACTGGGTGGAGGCATGGGCCTTGCCCAAGGTGCGGATTTACGCGTGGTCACAGAACGCAGCCGCTTGGCGATGCCAGAAGTGGCAATTGGTTATTTTCCGGACGTCGGCGGCAGCTACTTTTTGACCCGAACACCCGGGCAAGTGGGTACTTATCTGGGCGTCAGCGGCGTACAGATAAGTGCCAGTGACGCGCTGTATTGCGGCCTGGCAGATTGGTACACCGAAAGCGACAAGCTCGCTGAGCTGGACCAACGCCTCGACACCTTGAAATGGCAGCACACCCCTCTTGAAGACCTCAAATCGCTGCTGAGCACTCTCGCCGTAGAGACCCTGCCCGATGCGCCGCTGGCTAAATTGCGCCCCTTGATTGACGAGGCGTTCTCGCACAACAACGTACCTGCCATCGTTGCCCACCTGCGCGCCGTGACCGCTCCTGACACGCGCGAGTGGGCCCACAGTACGGCCAACGTGCTGCAAACCCGTTCGCCGCTGGCGATGGCCGTCACGCTTCAAATGCTTCGCCGTGGGCGTGAGCTCAAGCTCGAAGACTGCTTCAAGCTTGAGTTGCATCTAGACCGCCAGTGGTTTGACCGTGGCGATTTGATTGAGGGCGTGCGCGCACTCATCATCGACAAAGACAAAACCCCGCACTGGAACCCACCGACCTTGGCTCAGCTGGATGACGAGCATATCGCCAGCTTCTTCACTGACTTCACATCGAGCGAGGTTTAAGTCATGCACGACCTCGAACTGACTGAAGAGCAAGTGATGATCCGCGACATGGCCCGCGATTTTGCCCGAGGCGAAGTCGCCCCCCACGCTCAAGCATGGGAGAAGGCTGGCTGGATTGATGATGCCTTGGTATCGAAAATGGGCGAGTTAGGACTGCTGGGCATGATCGTGCCTGAGGAGTGGGGCGGTACTTACGTGGACTACGTCGCCTATGCCCTGGCGGTAGAAGAGATATCCGCAGGTGACGGCGCGACAGGCGCGCTGATGAGCATTCACAACTCGGTCGGCTGCGGCCCCATTCTCAAATATGGCAGTGAGGCGCAAAAACAAACGTGGTTGGCCGAGCTGGCCAGCGGCCAGAGCATCGGCTGCTTTTGCCTTACCGAACCCCACGCGGGCTCTGAAGCGCACAACCTGCGCACGCGGGCAGAACTGCGCGATGGCCAATGGGTGATCAACGGCGCCAAGCAGTTTGTCAGCAACGGCAAGCGCGCCAAATTGGCCATTGTGTTTGCTGTGACAGACCCTGAGCTGGGCAAAAAGGGGCTCTCCGCATTTTTGGTGCCGACTGACACGCCCGGCTTCATCGTTGATCGCACTGAACACAAAATGGGCATTCGCGCTTCAGACACCTGTGCTGTCACGCTGAGCAATTGCACAGTGCCTGAGGCCAACTTGTTAGGCGAGCGTGGCAAAGGGTTAGCGATCGCCCTCTCCAACCTTGAAGGCGGACGCATTGGCATCGCAGCGCAGGCGCTGGGGATCGCTCGCGCAGCCTTCGAAGCCGCGCTGACTTATGCCCGTGACCGGGTGCAATTTGACAAGGCCATCATTGAGCACCAAAGCGTGGCCAACATGCTGGCTGACATGCAAACCCGCCTCAACGCTGCCAGGTTGCTGATTCTGCATGCCGCCCGTCTGCGTAGCGCGGGCAAGCCGTGCTTGTCAGAGGCGTCACAAGCCAAGCTATTCGCGTCAGAAATAGCTGAATTTGTGTGTTCTAAAGCCATTCAGATTCATGGGGGTTACGGCTATCTGGAGGATTATCCGGTGGAGCGTTACTACCGCGACGCCCGAATCACCCAGATCTATGAAGGATCAAGCGAGATTCAGCGCATGGTGATTGCCCGCGAGCTGAAAAACTACCTGATCTAAACACCCAAGTCAGGAGCAGGCTTGATCGCGATGAACTCAAAGCATCGCGAACAAGCTCGCTACAGCGGTTTAGCGTTACTGGTTTTTAAACTCTGCTTCACGCTTGCCTACAAAGGCGGCCATGCCTTCTTTCTGATCGTGAGTGGCAAACAGTGAGTGGAACACGCGGCGCTCAAACCGCACGCCTTCGGTCAAATTGACCTCAAATGCCCGGTTAACGCATTCCTTGGTCAGCATCAGCACGGGCAACGATTTTTTGGCAATCAAGGCGGCCACTTTAAGCGCTTCTTCTAGCAGTTCATCCACTGGCACCACTCGCGACACCAACCCTGAACGCTCAGCTTCAACGGCGTCGATCAAACGCCCACTCAAGCACATCTCCATTGCTTTGGCTTTGCCCACCGCACGGGTCAGGCGCTGCGTGCCGCCCATGCCCGGCAGCACACCAAGATTGATTTCCGGCTGACCAAACTTGGCGTTGTCACCCGCCAGAATGAAGTCGCACATCATCGCCAGTTCACAACCACCGCCCAAGGCAAAACCCGCTACCGCAGCAATAACCGGCTTGCGACGGCCCGCCACGCGGTCGCTGTCTGAAAACAGGTCATCAATGTAGATTTTCGGGTAAGTCAGCTCTGCCATTTCCTTAATATCGGCGCCAGCAGCAAAGGCCTTTTTCGAGCCGGTGATCACAATACAACCGATCTCGTTATTGGCTTCCAGCGCATCCAGCGCCTGATTCACTTCGTTTACCAACTGCGCATTCAGGGCGTTCAAAGCCTGCGGCCGGTTCAAAGTAATCAAGCCAACACGGCCATGAATGTCCAACAAAATGGTTTCGTAGCTCATTGATAACGCCCTCAATTCAAAGATTTCGCGAGATGACCATGCGCTGAATATCACTGGTGCCTTCGTAGATCTGGCACACCCGCACATCACGGTAAATCCGCTCCAGCGGGAAGTCGCTCAAATAGCCATAACCGCCCAAGGTTTGCAACGCTTTGGAACACACACGCTCAGCCATTTCCGAGGCAAACAACTTGGCTTGCGATGCCTCAACCAACGCCGATTGCCCGCTGTCACGCAAAGCGGCTGCGTAACGAACCATTTGCCGCGCGACGGCGATTTCGGTCGACATATCGGCCAAGCGGAAGGCAACGGCTTGATGCTCGATCAGTGCCTGGCCAAAGGTGACGCGCTCGCGAGCATAATCGCGTGCCGCTTCATACGCTGCGCGGGCCATGCCTACGGCCTGAGAGGCAATCCCGATACGCCCGCCTTCGAGGTTACCCAGCGCAATTTTGTAGCCCTGTCCTTCTTCGCCCAGACGATTGGCCACCGGAATTTTCAGATCCGTGAACAGAATCTGACAGGTGTCTGAGGCGTGCTGACCCAACTTGTCCTCAACCCGCGCGACGCTGTAGCCCGGCGAATCGGTCGGCACGATAAACGCACTAATTCCCCGCTTGCCCGCCGCGGGGTCAGTGACTGCAAACACGATCACCACCCCAGCGCTTTGCCCAGAAGTGATGAACTGTTTGCAACCGTTGAGCACGTAAAAATCACCTTCGCGGCGCGCACGGGTTTTCAGATCGCTGGCATCAGAGCCCGCTTGCGGCTCAGTCAACGCGAATGCACCGAGCATCGCACCGCTGGCCAGCGGGGTAAGAAACTCACGTTTTTGCTGTTCGGTGCCGTACTTCAAAATCGGCACACAACCCACCGAATTGTGCACGCTCATGATGGTTGAGCACGCGCCATCACCTGCGGCGATCTCTTCCAGAGCCATGGCATAGGCTTGATAGCCCGTGTCGCAACCGCCCCACTGCTCAGGCACCAACATGCCAAAAAAACCCAACGCAGCCATCTCGTTGATAGCCTCGCGGGGGAAGCGATGTTGCTTGTCCCACTCAGCAGCAAACGGCTTCAAACGCTCTTGGGCAAACTGCTGGGCCGCTTCGCGAATCTGTAATTGTTCGGATGTGGGAAGCATAAATTTCCTTAGTACAGGCACTCCACGGCAATGGCCGTGGCTTCGCCGCCGCCGATGCAAATAGCCGCAACGCCATGTTTCAAGTGGTTTTGGCGCAACGCCGAAAGTAGCGTCACCAGAATACGTGCGCCAGAAGCGCCAATCGGATGGCCGAGCGCACAGGCGCCGCCGTAGATGTTGACCTTGCTGTGGGGGATGTTCAGCTCACTCATGGTTACCAGGCTGACCACCGCAAAAGCCTCGTTGATTTCAAATAAATCAACCTCGCCCAAGTCCCAGCCAGTCTTGCTCATCAACTGTTTAATTGCACCCACTGGGGCGGTGGGGAATAACCCCGGCTCATCGGCAAATGCCGCGTGCCCATGAATCACCGCCAAGGGTGTGAGGCCACGCTTTTGCGCCTCAGACTGGCGCATCAACACCAGCGCTGCCGCTCCGTCAGAAATAGAGCTAGAGTTGGCGGCGGTAACGGTGCCCCCCTCACGGAAAGCAGGTTTGAGCGTCGGTATTTTCGCCAGATTGGCTTTGGGCGGCTGCTCGTCATGACTGACAACACGCAGCTCTTTGCCGACTGTGATCTGCACCGGGACTATCTCGGCGCTGAAACTGCCGTCTGTGATTGCCTGTTGGGCGCGGGTCAGCGATGCCACTGCAAAAGCGTCCTGCGCTTCGCGGCTAAAACCGTGAGCCTGAGCGCAATCTTCAGCGAAAGTGCCCATCAAGCGCCCACGATCGTACGCATCTTCAAGTCCGTCGAGAAACATGTGATCCAGCACACGACCATGCCCCATGCGATACCCCGTGCGTGCGCGGTCCAGCAAATAAGGGGCATTGGACATGCTTTCCATCCCGCCTGCCACGACCACTTCGGCACTGCCAGCCAAGAGGCGATCATGGGCCAGAATCGTCGCTTCCATGCCAGAGCCACACATTTTGTTAAGCGTTGTACAACGGGTGGACTTGTCCAGCCCGGCACCCAAAGCAGCTTGGCGCGCAGGTGCTTGGCCCAGCCCCGCTGAGAGCACGCAGCCAAACAGCACCTCTTGCACGCCCAGGGGTGAAATACCTGCACGTTCGACTGCAGCACGAATGGCCTCAGCGCCCAATTGCGGCGCGGTCAGGCCTTTAAAATCGCCCTGAAACCCGCCCATAGGGGTCCGCGCCACACTCACAATCACGACCGGATCTTGAACCTTGCTCATGTCATACCTCTTATTTGGCGGCCATGCGCAAGGCACCGTCGAGGCGGATCACCTCGCCATTGAGCATGCTGTTTTCAATGATGTGCCGCACCAGCAACGCGTACTCAGCGGGCTTGCCCAAGCGCGGCGGAAACGGCACCCCGGCAGCTAAGGAGTCACGCACTTCTGGGGTCATACCTGCCATCATTGGCGTTTCGAAAATACCCGGCGCAATGGTCATCACCCGGATACCGAAGCGCGCCAGTTCGCGCGCTGCGGGCAAAGTCAGGCTGGCGATTGCACCTTTGGACGCGGCATAAGCCGCCTGCCCGATTTGGCCATCAAAGGCCGCCACCGAGGCGGTATTGATGATCACGCCGCGCTCGCCGTCAGCGTCCGCGCTGCTTTGCGCAATGGCCACGGCACTCAAGCGCAGCATGTTGAAGCTACCGATGAGATTGACATTGATCACCTGGCTGAAACTGTCCAGCCCATGCGGCCCGTTTTTACCGAGGATTTTTTCGCCGCGCACAATGCCCGCGCAATTGACCAAACCATTGACGCCACCGAACGCCTCAACCGTGGCGTCAACCGCCCCTTGAGCTGCATCCGCCTGACTGATGTCGGCCACAAAACTGCTTGCCTGGCTGCCCAGCGCTGATGCCTGAGCCGCTACCGCCTCGGCATTCAAGTCCACCAGCATCACCTTGGCGCCCGCCTTGATCAACATGTCAGCTGTCGCAGCTCCCAGGCCCGAAGCACCGCCAGTCACGATAAAAACCTTGTTTTCGATCTGCATCATTAAGTCCTTGGGTTTACGCCGTGACCTGGGTCGTGGCGGCCAGTTCAGCCTTGGCGATTTCTTGATTGCGCAAAATAAAACGCTGCAACTTGCCGCTTGGGGTTTTCGGCAACTCGCTGACAAATTCAATTTCACGGGGGTATGCGTGCGCCGCCAAACGCTGGCGCACATGCAGGCGCAAGGTTTCTGCCAATTGCGCATCGCCTAGATACTGCGGGCTCAGCACAACAAAGGCTTTGACCAGCTCAGTGCGTTCAGGGTCTGGTTTGCCGACCACTGCGGCTTCAACCACGGCCGGGTGTTCGATCAAAGCACTTTCCACGTCAAACGGGCCGACGCGATAACCAGAGGTGGTGATCACGTCATCGCTACGCCCAACGAAACTGATGCTGCCATCGGGGTTCAGCTCAACGGTGTCGCCACTCAAGTAGTAATTACCCACAAAGGCTTTGGTTTTAAACCCGTGATAGCCGCCAAACCAGCACATGGGTGATTGGCTGCGGTCGACGGCCAAAATGCCGGGCTGCCCGACGGGTAACTCTTGGTAATTGTCATCCAGCACCACAATCCGGTGCCCCGGCGACGCAAAACCGGCAGCCCCCATATGCACGGGGTGTTCAAGGCCGTGGTGATTGCACAGCACCATTCCCACCTCGGTTTGCCCGTAATGGTCGTGAATGGTGACGTTGAGCTGCTCAGCAAACCAGCGAATGACCTCCGGGTTCAACGGCTCGCCTGCACTGCTGACAGCCCGAAGCTGGCCCTTGACCTTGTCCGAAAACGCTTCACCCGCAGCAATCAGCATTCGATAGGCCGTAGGGGATCCTGTGAGGTTGGTGATGCCGTATTTATTGATGACTCGGCAAGTGCTTTCTACCGTGAACGGGCCATCGTAAAAGGTGATGGGATGCCCCATCGAGAGCGGCCCGGTGATCCCGAAGTAGATCCCATAAGCCCAACCGGGATCGGCCAGGTTCCAGAATGAATCTTGGGGGCGCAGGTCTACCGCGTCGCGGGTGTAACTCTGGAACGCCACAATGGCCTTAAGCGGCACCAGCAAAGGTTTGGCCGGGCCCGTGGTGCCTGAAGTGAACATCAGCAAAAACGGGTCTTCACCTGTCAGCATCACTGGCTCGCACACAGCGGAGTAATTATCCAGCTCAGCCCAAAAACTGAAATCGCCGCGAACCAGCCCCTGCCCTTTGGCCCCCGCCACCGTGACGATACTTGGGCAGTCATTGACTTCGTTAAGTTTGGGCCGGTTGGCGGCGTCGGTGACCACCAGCGTCGCCCCCGAACTGTTGAGGCGGTGCTCGATCGCTTTGGGGCCGAACGCCGTAAACAGCGGCTGATAGATCGCGCCAATTCGCCAAGCGGCAAAAGCAACAATTAATAATTCGACATTACGTGGCAAAAGGCCCGCAATCTTGTCACCGCGCTTGACACCTTGGGCCAGCAAGAAGTTGGCAAAGCATGCGGCCTGCGCTTGCAACTGGGTAAACGTATACGTCGCGCTGCTGGCGTCACGCCCCTCCCAAAACAGTGCGATGCGACCGGGCATAGCATGCCGGTCACAACACTCAACACAGGCATTAAGTGCCGCCAAATGGCCGTCCAACGCACCTGTCACGGTACGTTGGTAGTCAAAGCCGGTCATTGCGTTCAGATAGTCGCGCATCAGCAGAATCCCTCGGTCTTTTTGTTAGGATGGGAACCGTCGAAAATCCTGCTGATAATCGCCCCGCGAGGGCTCTGCAACAATGGTCAAACCGCTCAAGCTGGTTGACTGCTTTGGCCAATGATCGACGCGCCATCCACGCGCCGACTGGTTGATCGCTGTCGGTTAGTTCACTTGCTGGCGCAAATACTCCAGCACTGCAGCCTGATCGCCGGCAAATGCAATACGACCGGCTTTTTTCTCGCGCTGGAAGGCGTACATCGGGTCGTAATATTCGCGCAGTAACGCCTCGATCCACACCCGATGCAAATCCACCGACCCGCAGCTCGCTTGCTCTTGCAACGCCGCTTGCATTACCGCCTGCAAACGCTGATAACGCTCCCCGCCCAGACGCCGCTGGATATTGGCCAGACTTTGCAGCAAGCGTTGCGAAAACAGCGTAAAGCCGTGCTCACCGTTTTTGTCGCTGAACTCGGCACACAACTGCACCACATAGTCGCGCAAGATGCGTTCAACACGGCTTTGCAGGCTGTCTTCAAGCCAGACCATCGGCGCGTCCTGCATGCGTTGGTAGAAGGGCAGCGGCAAGGCGCAACTGCCCACCGTACGGCTTTCATCTTCAAGGACAAAACGTTGATGGCCCTTGGCGCGTTTCTTTAACACGTCGATAGCCAAACGGTTTTCAAAATCGATGTTGGTCGGCTGGCCAGTGGCTCGCTTGCCGAAGCTCGAGCCTCGATGATTGGCATGCCCTTCAAGGTCCAGCGCGTTGTCCAGTTGCACCAACACATCAGTTTTGCCTGTGCCGGTCATGCCACCGAGCACAGTCAAATCACACTGCACCACGGCATCGTCAACCGTTTGAATCAAGAAGCTGCGCAACGCCTTGTAGCCGCCAGTGATGCGCGGGTAATCAATCCCGGCATCCTGCTTGAGCCACTGCTGAACTATTTGCGAGCGCATGCCGCCACGAAAGCAATACAAACACCCATCAGGGTGAGCCTGAGCAAAGTCCGCCCAAGCTTGAAGACGCTCAGCCTTGACCTGCCCCGACACCAATTGGTGCCCCAGCAATACGGCCGCTTGCTGACCTTGCTGCTTGTAACAAGTGCCGACCCGCTCACGTTCAGAGTCAGTCATCAGGGGCAGGTTAACGACACCCGGAAAAGCCCCCTTGTGAAATTCAATCGGCGCGCGGGTGTCCATCATGGGTCGGTCATTGAGAAACAGGTCGCGGAAGTCGGTAATGTCATGAGCCATCATGAAACCTCAACCGCGTACGTCTGTCGCTCTACCAACTGGCCAATTGGCTCAAGGGCCAAACCATTGTCAGCGGCCATTGCCAAAAACTCAGCGTTGCCTTGGGGGCTAACCGCAACCAGCAAACCGCCACTGGTTTGCGGGTCACACAGCACGCGCTTGTGCAGCTCTTGAACAGGCGAAAGCTTACTGGCATAGCTGTCAAAATTACGCAGCGTGCCGCCAGGAACACAACCTTGCTCCAGGTAGTACTCAACCGATTCAAGGCGTGGAACCTTGGCGTATTGGATCTGCGCCGTCAGACCACTGCCGTCAGCCATTTCCACCAAATGCCCAAGCAGGCCAAAACCCGTCACGTCTGTCATGGCTTTGATGCCATCCAATTTGGCAAATTGGCTGCCCACCTTGTTCAACGTACACATCCAGTCCCGCGCTACGCCGACGTCTTCGGCACGCAGTTTGCCCTTCTTCTCAGCCGTGGTGAGGATGCCAATACCCAGGGGCTTGGTCAGGTACAGCAAGCACCCAACTGTGGCGGTGTCATTACGTTTCATCTGGCGCTTATTGACCACACCTGTGACAGCCAGCCCAAAAATAGGCTCTGGGGTATCAATCGAGTGGCCACCGGCCAGTGGAATTCCCGCCTCATCGCACACTGCACGGCCACCACGGATCACTTCGCGGGCAACTTCTGGCGCTAGCAAATGCACAGGCCAACCTAAAATCGCAATGGCCATCAACGGATCGCCGCCCATAGCGTAGATATCACTGATGGCATTGGTCGCGGCAATGCGACCGAAATCGTACGGGTCATCAACGATAGGCATAAAGAAGTCGGTGGTTGAAACCACGCCACGCTCGTCGTCCAGTGCATAGACTGCAGCGTCGTCACGTGAGGCGTTGCCCACCCACAACTTAGGGTCCAGGTTCTGCGCACCGCTGCCGGCAAGGATCACTTCCAGTACCTGGGGCGAAATTTTGCAACCGCATCCCGCTCCGTGGCTGTACTGGGTCAGGCGAATCGGCTCGCTCATGGGGCTCTCTTAGTCAATTTCAAAGTGCCAGATACTAGCAGAGCAACACTGCCGCCATGTATTTGTCCTACAGATTGGGCCGCAACTACCCTTACGCACAACTGAACAGGCCTAAGCAGCTGTAGGGGCTTGGCGCCGTTTTTGGTGATGACCGGCATGCTAAAAAGCGACTCACGAGTCACACATGTAGTGGATCAAAATAATCACTACATATGTATTGACGACGCCTTTTTCCCCTTGCATGATGCAGACGTCTTCCCCACCGGAAGCGCTGGAAAGGGTTGTTGCAAGCATGCTCGACGAGCTGTCGGGCTGTTCCGGGATAGGTACTGCCCACAAGGCAGAATTGATGAAGCTGACCTGGCTTGATCGTCCGCAGTTAGGGCGTGAGGTGCTAGCGAAACGTCTTCAAGAGGCTTGTGGTTGATGTGTCATGTCACTCAGGCATCCTGGTTCACGTTGCTCGCCCTCGCTTAACGCTGTTTGTTGTAGTGTTTAATTTCACTACTACATATGACGAACTCAAGGCCAGATCTGCTTTAGATGGACATACGTAGCGCTGCATCAGCAGTTGCGCGAATCAATTAGACAGATCAACGAGTGGTCAAGGAGTTAGCTATGAACCTGAATAATCAACCGACTGTTAACGAGCTGGCTCGACTGTTCGCCGCCCAGAAAGACACGCTGAACGACCACATTCTGTGGATCAGCGATGCAGGCGATGTTCGCATCGAGCCTGTCACTGCCTGCAAAGAAGAAACTGAATTCGAGAAGGATCGCCCAGACATGCGAGCCCATCTCAAGATGTACCGCCGCGGCCAAGGTTACGTGGGCAAAAAAGCCGCCGCCGATAAAGACTTTATGTCGCAAGTGCTACAAACACTGACCCTGACATGGGAAAAGGCGCAAACCGAGCCGGCCCTGGTCAAAGTTAACAGCTACAGCTGATAACCCCTCGCCCAATTAAAACAGCCCCGGATATTCTCCGGGGCTGTTTTATTACACGCTGAATCGACTCAGGTTGAAGCTCACTTTTTGTAGCGCACTTCAAACACAGCAACAGCCATGTGCTTAGGCACACGCTTGGCATCATCTTTTGTCCAGTGCGCAATCTCTTGATACTTTTTGAGTGTATAGGTCACCTTTCCGCGCGCCCTAGGGTTGGTCTTCTTACGCTCGGCTTCCTGCTCACTTAACATCGCCAATAGCCGAGCCTCTGTTTTTTTGGTCGTGAACACCAAATAGTTGGTTTCCAACCGAGAGCCGTCACTCACTGTTTTGCTGAGATGCTCCAGTCGGATGAGATCCTTGAGCAGATGGGCGCTGCGAGACCCTCTTTTGAATTCCAGCACATGCGCCGGGACACCTCTGCGGCCCGTTCGCAGCACTAGATCAAACCGGCCATTTCCCCGTAGCTCCGGGGTATCAAGGAGGTCATTGATTTCACTCTCCTCAACCCCCGCCTCAGCCAGCGTCTGTTTGACAGAAGCTTCGAGCCTATAACCAAAATTGCTAAATGACTGAGCGAAGTGATTGGCAACATGGACAGCCATAAAGTACTCAGGCATCCGGCTCAAAGGGCTGTCGCTATGTTCAATCGCCCGATTGCTTGCATCGACCAACGCTTCAATAATCGCGTTCAGCCGGTTTTCAGGTGAAGACTTAAGCAGTGTTTTAGACAATTTAACTTCCTGTAGGCCCGCATTGCAGGCATGCTCACTGGGTTACAGCGGGTGATCGACTCACACAAACACTCGCCACCGCACGATCCAGTGCTGACAAGTGCTGTGCATCAAACCCCTCCTGTTTAGCGACATATCCCACTGCCCTGGCAAGGTTTACTGGGCAGTTATCCATTGAGCGCTGGGAGTGGATGCCATGCAGATTTTGCAAGATGGCCATCTGCAACCTATCCAGCTCGGGCCGGATGATGCCAGAAAGACTCTGACGTGGCACATCGGGAGCATCACCCTGACGACGCCAGCTATTGAGCAGCCCATATTGAACCGCCTTATTGGCCTCCATTTGATCTCCAAAAATACGAGTTGCGTCCTCAGGCGCTACCCCCTGGCCAAGCGCCATGTCAGCCACGTTTGAAAGCACCTGAGCTTCACGCTGGGCGTCATAAACCGCTTTGCCCGAGTCCCATTTGCTCAGGGCAACCTGCTCCGCTGTTTTGAGTCTGTCCGCCATGCTGCGTGCCAGGGGCACAAACACATTGCCATCACTTGGCCCTATTTGGGAGCGACAGCCCGTAGTGACCATCAGGGCCAGTACCACTATAAGAATTCGCATATCACCTCGTTGTTTTTAGAATTCGCCCTATTTTTGGATGCTTTAACGGAGTAAAAAACGAACTAAATCCGGGTCGTTTTATTCCCTTTTTGCTCACCGTAACGTGCTGTATCAATACAGGGTCCACCGAGGTGAACTCAACGCAATACAAATTCACTTACAAAAACCAGAAGCCTGCGACTTGGCTCAATCTGAACCAAGTCACAAGCTTGTAACGTTGTTTTCTGCATTGGCCCTGCGCACATGAGTCATGAGCCTCCATACAGATGCGCCAGCATATGGCGCTGGATAGGTAAGCTAAGCCCTCCAAAAACGCTGCTAACCTCGGTGGCGCGCGAAACCGTATTGGCCTCGCTTCGCACTCACCATCAACTGCCGCTGCAACTTCTGGTGGCACCCGCCGGGTACGGCAAAACGACTCTGATGATGCAGTGGCGCCAAGAACTGCTGACGAACACACCTCGGGCTGCCGTAGCTTGGCTGTCTCTGGACGATGCCGACGGCGAACCCCATCGTTTTCTGACCTGTTTGATCCTGGCACTTAATCGCGCCGGGGTGTCACTGGGGCACTTGTCTCGACTGGCCACCTCACAAGCGCTAGATCCCCAACCACACCGAACAGTTGCAGCCCTTGCACAGGCGTTGGCGCAAGCAAAACGGCCTGTGATCGTGATGATTGATGACTATCACGCAATCAACAGCCGAGACGTCGATCAGCTCATGCACACCCTGATTGAACAATCGGCCCCGTGGTTGCGGTGGGTTGTGGCTACTCGTACCCGCCCTGCCTGGTCGCTGGCAAGCTGGAAGTCAAAAGGCTGGGTACATGAGGTTTCAGCCTGTGAGCTGCGGCTCTCGCTGGATGAAACCCATCGCATATTGGGCGCACAGGTGAGCGATGAAGAAGCTCATCAACTGCACCAAACCACCGAAGGCTGGGCTGTGGCAGTACAGCTTGCGCGCCTGTGGCAAGTCAGTCGCGACGGCAACCTGTATGGGCTCGCCAGTTTTAGTGGTCGAGTGGCCGATGTGGCGGAATATCTGACAGAACAGGTGCTGACGAGCCTGTCGCCAGAGTGTCAGGCCTTTTTGTTCGAAACCGCACCGCTGGAGCGTTTTAATGCTCAACTGGCTGACGCCGTTCGTGAACGTGATGACAGCAGCTTGCTGCTAAACCAACTGAGCCACTTGGATTCTTTGCTCGTTCCGTTAGACGCCGAGCGCCAATGGTTTCGTTACCACAGCCTGTTGCGCGACTTCCTTGGCCCTAAAATCAACGCATCCCAAGCCCAACGTATTCATCGCGCAGCCGCCCAGTGGCTGGCGCAAAGCACCGACTGGACTCACGCCATCACCCACGCTCTCAAGGCTCAAGACACCCAGTTGGCCATCAGCCTGGTGGTACGCGCGGGAGGCTGGGCAACGGTCATGCGCCACGGCATTCGTTATGCACAAAGTCTGGTTGACCCCTTTGATGAGCAAACACGCCACAGCGCGCCTGATCTTCTGCTGCTTCAGGCCTATCTGAATGCCAAATCGGGGAACCCCGCGCTGGCCACACACCAACTGCAACTGGCCGAAAGTGCATCGAACGGCGATCCGCGCCTTACCCGCGATTTGCATGTGATTGGCCAGCTCTCGAATGCTTATTGCGATCGCTTTGAGCGCACTTGCATCCACCTGCCCGCTGGCGAGCACCCTGAACAGCTGCTGGCTCAGGCGACGCTCGAATGTGTAAATACCTTGGCGCTGCTGGCCCAGGGCGACATGGCGCTGGCGCTCCAGACCTGCCGCTCAGCGCAGGCAAAAATGCGTCTTGTCGCAAGCCCGCGGGGCGAAAGTTTCTGTCATTTTCACGAGGCTCAAGCACTGGCGCTGTCAGGGAAGGTTGCCGAGTCAAGGCAACTGATCGACAAGACGCTGGCTTTTGTCCACAGCCACTTTGGCGGCGAAAGCTCATTAAAATCCCTCATCGGATGCTCAAAGGCCCAGCACTGTTATTGGCAAGGTGATTGGGCGACGGCGACACGCTGGCTACACGACGACTGGGCTTCCATTGAACAGACAGACGGTTGGCTAGACGTCGTTGCCGCCACCACTGAAATGACCTGGCGCATAACATTGCGCACTCAGGGCTTAGAAGCTGCGCTCTTGACCCTCGAACACGCCGCCATGCTTGCGACCACACGCGATTGGCACCGACTGAGCCTACTCGTCCGGGCCTGGCGGGTAGATTTACTGGTGCAGTGCGGCATGCTCAATCAGGCGCGCAAGGAGGTACTGGATACCAACCTCCAAGCCACAGCGTGCAAGCCCCAAGACTGGCGCAACCACGAAGCTGCCACCTTGGCGCTGGCTCGACTCCAAATTGCCACAGGCGCTGCCCAAGTCGCGCTCAACCGGCTAGAGCGTGAAGCCGGAGTATTGCGTACTAAAGGGTTGTTATTACCCTGTTACCGCTTGCAACTGATGGCCTTGGCTGCCTCATGCAAGGCGCAGATCGCTGTAAAAAAAACCGACGTATTAGTGGCTCTTGCGCCTGTTACTCAACATGCGCTGCCCGGCCTTTTACTTGAAGTGGGGCCGTGGTTAGTGCCTGCATTGCAAATGTGCGTTGATGAGCTGCCTGCCATAAAAACTACAATCACGCACTTACGCGGCTGGCGGGCGCACCCTGTTACGCCAAAAATACCGCTCAGCGCCAAAGAAACCCAAGTGCTGAGCTTGCTTGCCAACGGTCAGCCCAACAAAACCATTGCACAGGCACTGGATATTTCCGAAAACACAGTCAAATTTCACCTGAAAAACATCTTCGTCAAACTCTCGGTCGACAATCGCACGGCAGCCATTACTGCCGCAGTGCAACAAGGGCTGTTGAATTTATCGGGCGAAACCACCCACCTACCCATTTGGGTAATCAAACCAAAGAAATCCCCCTGACCTACCCGCGCACCTTCTGGCGTCCTACAACGCCGGGTCGTTAGCATCGTTGCTATCTGCACGACTGATCGCAGGGTTGATCAGCCGCTGCCTCCAACAAGAACGATTAGAACAGGAGCGCGCCCGTGGATATGCAGGACAACACTGTACGCATCGCGACCGATGTCGGGGGAACGTTCACTGATCTGGTTTACTTCAAAACTGATCCGTGTACGGGCCAGCAAACCATTCGTACAGCCAAAGTCGACACCACCCCATTTCACTTCGCGCAGGGTGTGCTTAACGTCATTCACAAGATGGGCATTGCGTTAAGTACCGTCGATTTTCTGGCTCACGGCACCACGGTGGTCATCAATGCGATTACTGAGCGCCGGGGCGTAAAGACCGGCTTGATTACTACCCAAGGCTTTCGCGACATTTTAGAAATCGCCCGGGCCAACCGTCCCGATTACTTCAACTTGAAGTGGATCAAACCCGTCCCTTTTGTACCCCGCTATTTGCGGCGTGAAATCAGCGGGCGTTTGCATATCGATGGTCATGAGCGTGAACCGCTAAACCTGTCGTGTCTGGTCAATATACTGGATGACTTTCGCGCCGATGGCGTCGAGGCCATCGCCATTTGCTTGCTGCACGCTTACGCCAACCCAGCCCATGAGCAAGCGCTCTTGGCTGAAATTCAGCGGCTGTGGCCTGAAGTTTCTGTTGTGGCCTCGCACCAGATCACCCGTGAGTGGCGTGAATATGAGCGCTCCAGTACCACCGTGTTATCTGCTTATGTGCAGCCCATCACCACACGCTATCTCGAAGACTTGGAAGCGTGCCTGCGAACGGGAGGTTATGAAGCGCCCCTTTACATCATGCAATCCAACTGCGGCATAGACAGCGTTGCCCATGCCCGCAAAACCCCGATCACTATGGTTGAGTCGGGCCCTGCCAGCGGCTTTTGGGCGGCAGCGCAACTGGGTCAGCTCATCGACGAACCCGATGTGTTGGCACTGGATATCGGCGGCACCACCGCCAAATGCGCTTTGATCCGCAACGGCCAAGTGACGATAAAAACTGATTACTGGATTGAGCGCACGCGGCTCAACGCAGGCTATCCCATCATGGTGCCAGTGGTCGATCTGGTCGAAATCGGCAATGGCGGGGGCTCTATTGCTTGGGTTGATGACTTCGACAAGCTGCATGTCGGGCCGCATTCCGCAGGCGCCCTCCCCGGCCCGGCGGCTTATGGCAATGGCGGCGCAGAAATCACCACAACGGACGCCAATCTAGCGTTGGGCCGCATTAATCCCAACTACTTTTGCGGCGGTGAAGTGGTCGCTGATCTGGCCGCCGTCAAGCGGGGTTTAAGGCAGTTAAGCCAACGCTTGCTGATGCCCAGCGACGAAATCGCACGGGGCATTGTGCGACTGGCCAACGACAACATGGTCAACGCACTGAAGCTGGTGTCGCTGAGCCGTGGGCATGATCCACGGGAGCTGACCTTGATGGCATTCGGCGGCGGTGGCGCCCTGCACGCCGTTGCCTTGGCTCAGGAGTTGGGGGTCAAAAAAGTCATCGTCCCACGTAATGCCTCCGTGTTTTCAGCGTGGGGCATGGTTCTGTCGGATCTGCGCCGCGACCTGTTCATCAACCACTTCGCCAACCCTTATCAAGACTACTCACTGGCTGACACCCAGCGGTTTCTAGAGACGTTGATGGGCTCGGCCCGCGAGCAGTTCATCGCCGAAGCTATTGCGGGCGAGCAGGTTGAATTAACGACCTACTGCAAGCTGCGCTACCAGAATCAGGAGCATTCGGTGGAAGTACCGCTCAATGCTAACGAGCGCATTAACGATCACTGGCCGCACATCGAACAGCGTTTTCATGATGTCTACGAGCAGCATTACACCTATCGCCTGCAAGCCCCGGTGGAAATTGTCGGTTTTCACCTGATTGCCGTTGCACACATTGGCAAGTTAAAGCCCGAAGCCCTGCCCGTAACAGGCCGTGTTCTGGCCACAGCCTTCAAGGGACGACGGCCCGTGGACTACGCCTTGGAAGGCGTTCATGACGCGGCGATTTATAACTACTCCTTGCTTGAACCGCACATGACGTTTAACGGCCCCGCCATCGTCGAAGACGAAGGTACCACCGTGCTGATTCACCCCGCTAACCACGTGCGTGTGGATCATTTGGGCAACCTGCATATCACCCTGAGCAACAAGGGAGCATGAGCATGCACAGCCTCGACAGGTTCACCCGTGACATCATCCAGAACTCGCTGCAGGCCATCGCCGATGAAATGTTCGCGGCCATGCGCATGGCCGCGATGAGCCCGGTGATTTACGAAGTGCTGGACATGGGCACCGGTATTACTGACGCCCAAGGCGACATTGCCAGCTCAGGTGCCGGTATTCCGGCCTTTGTCGGCGTGCTCGACAAGGCCGTAAAAAAAATCCTGCTGCACCACTTGCCCGAAGACATTGCACAGGGTGATGTCTTTATCAGCAATGACCCGCACGAGGGTGGCGCGGTCACCCATCTCAATGACGTGGTGCTGGCGATGCCTGTTTTTGCGGACGAACAACTGGTGGCCTGGACCGCCAATATCGCCCATTGGAATGATGTGGGCGGCATGGTGCCAGGGTCGTTATCAACCGAAGCGGTCGATATTTTCCAAGAAGGGTTACGCCTGACCTCAGTGAAGTTGATCGACCAAGGACAACCCATTCGTTCAGTGCTGCAAATTTTGCGGGCCAACTCCCGCATGCCGGACTTTATGGAAGGTGACCTGTGGGCCGGTGTGGCCGCCGTACGCGCTGGTGCAAAACACTTGCAGCAACTGACTGAAAAGTACGGCACTGAGCTGTTTGTATTGGCCATGAAGGACTTTATGGATTTGGGTGAAAAGATCTCGCTCAAGGCATTACAAGCGCTGCCCTGCACAGCGCTGCAACTCGATGAGCAACAAGACGATGGCGCCTTGTTCAACGTGAAAATTAACATCGGCGACAACGCGCTGGTTATTGATCTGCGCGACAACCCCGATCAATGTGCCGGGCCTACAAACCTCAGTCGTGACGGCACAGTGGTCGCCGCCCAAATGGCGTTCAAGGCCCTTACCTCGCCCCAAGGCGTGACCAACGGTGGCACCTTTCGCCCGCTCAAAGTGCTGACCCGGCCCGGATCGCTGTTTGACGCCCAACCTCCAGCGGCAGAGGGTTTTTATTTTGAAAACCTGATTCGGGTCCATGACCTGATCTTGCATTGCCTGGCCAAGCAGTTTTCGGATCGGCTGCCAGCCGGCAGTTTCGCCTCCATTTGCGCCACCATTATTGGTGGCCAGCACCCAGACACTGCCCGCCTGTTTACGTTGGTAGAACCCGGAATCGGAGGCTGGGGCGCAACAGCAGAGCATGATGGCAATAACGCCGCCTACTCAGGCTTGCATGGTGAAACCTACAACTGCCCCGTCGAAATCTGCGAAGCCCGTTACGGCCTCTATGTGGAACGCATGGCGCTCAATGACGAACCCGGAGGCCACGGTCAATTTCGAGGCGGGCGAGGCATCTGCATCGACTATCGCATTCGTGCCGACGCCAGCTTTATGACCTGTGGCTACACCCGCTCGCGGGTGCCCCCTTGGGGCCTGAATCAGGGCGAACCCGGATCGCTCAATTACGTGGAGGTCCTGCGCACCAACGGCAGCCGTGAGCGCTATGCAATGGCCAGCAGCATCCGCCTGGACGCTGGCGATCTGGTTCAGATACGCACTGGCGCCGGGGGTGGCTACGGCCCGGCGACCGAGCGCGCCTGCGAGGCCGTGCGCTCAGACGTGAAAAACGGCTATATCGACACTCAAACCGCTCGCGCCGTCTACGGCGTCCACGTGTGAGTTGGGCCATGAAGCCACACGCCTCACTACCACTGCGCCTAAGCACCGCACTTATATTCGTCTTGATGCTGCTCACGAGCACATCGGCCGAGGCCGAGCAATTTATAGGCTTTGCCCAACCGGGCTTGCCGGGCCGTTGGGCGGTCGAATCCTTCCCTGTGTTCAGCCGCACAACGGAGGGTGACGTCAGCGCCGCTGCCAATACAGTGCTGGCCTACTTTTCAAAAACCGGTTTTACCGGCACTCAACGTGATCAGTTGCAATTCTGGGCCGGGGCTATTGCTGGTTATGCCAACACCCGGGGAGCTCGCAACGCCAGCGCTTGGGGCATGGCCTCGCCCAACCTTGGGTTTGCCTATTACTACAACATTGTCGAACCCACCCCCGACGCAGGGCCAGCGAATGACATAACCTGGTGGACCAACCCGACACTGATGGTCGAATTCCCCAATGGCAATAATGATGTCGCCGGTTACGGGGCCTTTGCCAACCGCTATGCCGTGAGCTTCAGCGTAGCCAACTACCTGCGCGCGGGGCGCTTTGCCGCCACGTTCACCCCCGCAGGTATTCATTACGCTGCCCGCAACCGTAACGCGACCAACATGGGCGCCGGTGATCCTGTTCGTTTGCGCGGTGGGGTCAGCCTATGGCTGGGTAATGTCGCTGCCGGTTATCTGCTAACCGATGACTTATGGGTGGGGGTGCATCACGTCTACAACATCAACAACACAGCCGCATCGGACTTCAAGGTGTCACGCTCAGGGAAAATAGGCCCGTCGATGACCTACACCGGCTTTGCCAAAAACGGGGTCTACGTGTCGGCCAACCTGAATCTGGATTATTACCACACGCCCAACCTGCCCCGCTCCAACACCTTGACTCTGGCGTTAGTGAAGTTTTTTTAAACAACCTCACGCTGACCACTCTGACAAGGGCTGGGTTAGCGACATTAAAAGGCGAGGCATGTCATTCGGTCTGCTGGATTACAGCCTTTTCCGACAGGGCAATCAGGGTGTATCTGATATCCCCTGCAACACAACTCCTCTTGAATACACGCCGGGGCATGGATGCGTTGCGTGCCTCATAAACCAGCGTCCCACCTATAGGCTCCTATGAAGGTAGCCTTCTTATTGCGCGGTGTTGCCGCACAGCGACACAGACACGGAAGTCTCTATGAACAAACAATACTGGGCTGATGGACTGACATTCCCCATGCAACGTGGGCCATTTCAGAATAATGGGGCGGCGCCGTGGTATGTAACGCTCTTACTGGGCACACCCGGCCAGCCATTGAAACTGTCAATAGACACCGGCACCAACATTACATGGGCAACTTCAACCCTCTGCCCGACAGATCAATGCAAACATTTCGGTGGCCGCCGATTTGATTACAAGGCCTCCAAAACCTTTGCCTTCGCAGATTGCCTGCAACGCCCCTACAGTTTTGGCCCTTGGGGCACCATGCAGGTGGAGGCCGGCACTGACTTACTGGCAATGCCCAATGGCGCATTGCTCCCGACAAACCTCCTGCTGGCAGCCAACTACTCTGGCGATCAGTTCCGTCAACTGGACTGGGACGGCGGTATTGGCCTGCCCGCCAGCAGTGCTTATGTTGAGGGCCGCAGCTCTTTTGTGCTTCAAGAGTTGGTACACAGCGGTCACATCGACCCAAGGCAACCCTTTGTCTGCTTTGATTGGGACGCCAAAAAGCACAGTGGCACCTGCACCATGGGCGCTATCGACAAGGCAAAAACCCAAGGTGCGCATCTGTTTCTCCCTTGGTCGGTCTACAGCAAAACTCCAGGGTTGGAGTACATCTGGGCCACCGACCTGAGCGCTTACTCAGTAGGCGGTAAAACACTGGCCACCCAACTCAAATTCGCTCTGGACTCAGGCTCTTCGCAGTTCAAGGGCGATGACCAGTTGATGAGGCAAACCCTTCAATTGATCGCGCGCGGCGGCCACCCCGACATCGTGCTCAAATTCGCTGACGGCGAGGTCACTCTTGGGGCCAATCTGTATAACGTGTTGATTGAGCAAGGCCCACAAAAAGGGCAAACCATCCCCCAGTTTTGCCCACTGGGTTTGGCAGACCTGATATTGGTCGGCTCGCTCATCATGGAACATTGCTACACGGTGTATGAGTATCAGGTCATACAGTGCGGCCCGAATACATACTCGCTGGCGCCTGCTGGCGTCTGGCTGTTCAATCGCCCTGATGGTCCGCAGCTCATCACACGTTCTTCAGCCCATGCCTTCAAATCCGGGCCGCGATGCATCAACTCCGAAAGAGTTGTCCTACCCCCAGCCCCTCACACCGTAAAGCCGCCGCCCTGTGGGTCAGTCGCAGGTACGTGGACGAATGACTATGGCTCCGTCATGAACCTCACAGTGGCGGGCAATCAGGTATCCGGCGTTTACCAATCTTCAACAGGCTCTACCGGAAAGTACGAAGTGACCGGCTACCAAATGGGTACGGCCTCAACTCAAAAACTGGGCCAGCCGGTTGCGCTAGCCATTGAGTGGCGCTCCATCAGCGAAGGCACAGGTGATCCCAGCTGGAACTGGTCATCCGGTCTTTGCGGGCAAATAAGCCTTGTGGGCACAGAAGAAGTATTGACGCTTAATCATGTGTTGGTCGCCAGTCGTGACTTTGCAACCGTCGCCAATCAAGGCACTTACATCGACAAACTGCTTTATCGCCGCTCAGGCTCTACGCAAGGCAATAAGCAACACATTGCGTCGCCTCAAGAACAGACGATAAAAAACGCCTTGGTCGGCACCTGGGAAGCCAGCGATGGCACGCGTTTGAAGTTGAGTGTCAAGGCGGCCAGACAAGGGCGGCTTGGGCGTGTGCATGGGCAGCTCACAACTGCATCAGGTGATAGCGAGGTCTCAGGTTTCACCGATATCAATGCAACAGCCAGTGACTTAGCGCTGCAATCTCTGGCCATCACGGCCGCGCAAAAAAACAGCGTGGTGTCGCTCAGCGGTGCCTTGGACATTAAGCGCGATACGTTGAATCTGCAGGTGCTCATCAGCACGCCGACTGCACCCGATCATGTCTATGTGCAAACGCAACTGTCCTCACTCACCTTCGAACGTAGTGCGCCATAAGGCGTTTGCGAGCCCAGTGTCGCAGCCTGATTGAGTCGAATGCCCCCCAGGGCCAATCAATAACCACTGTGGGGGCGTTTGCGTTATCAGGTTCAAATCAAGCTTGTTACATCAAGGTGCAAGGGGCAAAAACCAGCGCTCGGCCAGTTTTTTGCCAATCGCGCCACGGTGTACATCAACAATGGCCTGCTTACCTTGGGCTTTGGCCAACAGTGAGTAATAGCTTTGCTTGCGCTGCTCTTTGGTTTTCATGTGGGCGACGCTGTACTCCAGCTTCGGCGTAGTGGCTGCAGCGTAGTGGAAGTGGGCATACCACAACGGATAACCATCGCGGTTATTGATCGCATACTCCTGGATAAAGTCCCGTTTCTCTCCTTTAAGCGGCACCCGATCGCCAAGCTTGGCAATTTGTACCAGCTTCTCATCCAGCAAGTACTGAAGATTACCGTGGGTTGGGGGCAGGCTAAGACTAAGTTGAGTACGCAACGCCTTGCCTCGGCTGGTCAGCCGTAAGGCGCTGCTACGCATGTCGCTCATGAGTTTTTGACTCGCTGCCTGTTGGGCAGTGTCAGGTTGCTCCTGAATAGCTCGCCCAAGCTCATCGGTTAATTTATCTAAACGTTGCGCCTCAGACTGGAGCACATGTTCAATATCTTCTGGGTAACGGGTGGTTTTTATGTAACTGTCGGCACGCTTGAGGTGCACATCGACCATGCTTAAAAGCTTGTGTGCGTCGCCTTTGATCGCGGCGAGTGCTCGCGTTGCCTGTGGTTGCTGGGCAGGCTTGACGACTTCAACTTCATCCCACTCGTCCCCATGCTTTGAATAAGTGGCCAGCAATTGGTTGTCAAACTCCGAGCGCAGCTCGACAACGTCTATTGGCAGTTCTTCATCTGACGGTTTTAGTTCACCGATCAGTTGGCCACGGTGGCGGGTTTTAATAATTTGCTTTTTAGGCTTGCCCGGCTGGGTTCGAGTGTGTTTGGGGAATGTCAGAGGCTGTTCCTCGGGTGGCGGCGGTTTGATTTCTGCGGCCAGTTGCTCTGTCACATCTGCGTACATCTCCTCCAACAGCGTGAACAGCTTGTCAAAGTACTCCCAGTCCAACTCATCGGAATAGATGATTTTGAGGCATTGCAACGCATCCAAGCCCTGACCGTAGTGCTCCACCAGACTGTCCAGCACCTCAAGACGTTCGCTGTGGCTGAGTTCAAGATTGTTCAGTTCGGCGTGCGTGCGCACATGCTCTTGCAGCGGATCAATCACCGTATCCAGACTGTCGATCAGCCCCAGTGTTAACTCTTTTATGCTGGGTAACTTAAGGCATTTGAGTTGCAGGTCTTTGATGGCAAGGACATTGAGCTCGCTCTCAGGGCGACTGCTGTTCAGTCGTGCATACACCTCAGCACCGGCAGCGCCAAGGTTGTATAGCTTATTCAAATACGTCTCTTGCAACTCAAGCCCGCTGATAGTGCGCTCGTTGATCTCAACCAAATCCTTGATGAACTGCTTATGCCCTAAAGAATCGGTGAAGATCGCCTGACCCAGCTCGCCGGCAGAGACTTGAAACTGCGGCCATTTTTCGGGAACAGCATCGCGCGAAAGCCCCGCGAGCACCACTAACTTACGACCATTATTGACAACATTCTCCATCAAAGTGAGCACCGATTTTGCGGCGAGTGGTATCTGAAGCTCTGTCCGCTCTTTATTGCTCTCCAGAATTTTTAGGTAGCTGTCTGTCTGGGCTTTAAGGAGGTTATAGAGTCTTTCGCGGAAAGTGGCACGCTGCGCGTCGGTGTACTTGGGATCCCTCCTAATGCTGGCCACAATGTTCCCTTCAACTTCTATCCGATGCTGTGCGGGGTTCTCCTGAGTGAGAAACTGATCAAGCTCGTTCAGCAACTCACTTACACGCTGAGCCTTGCGTTGGCGTACGGCGTCCACCCGTTTCAGTGGCATCCCGCCAAACAAACGCAGGCGCAGATCCAACGACCAGTGGCCATCACCGTCAGTCTTCAAATAGGGCCCATGTTGATTGCTGTTTGACGGATCAACAATTACGACACCTTCGGGCTCCAGACTGACCTTGTACAGATTGCCCTCAACCATTGCATGCCACTGACCGTTAATGACATATAACCCTTTATTGGGCACTTGAGACATCGGGTCTGGCAATGGCACAGTGAGCAGCACCTCAAAACGCGACAAGCTTGCACGCTGACTTGGTGTTAAACGGGAATGGGCACTGGCGAAACTGAAATCCAGAAGCGTACTGTCTGCACCGGGTACTTCGCCCGCCAAGGTAACAGCACCTGCAATGATTTTTGAGGGGGGCGGCTCAGGCCATTGATTGGCAACACGAGCGGGTAAGCGTGTTCGTATCACTTGTGCTTTAAGCTTTTTGGACAGGGAACGAACAGGAGGCGAGTTGGGAGCCATTTGAAACAACAACATGCCCAAGTTGAGCAACATATCAACCACTGCCAACTCACGCGTCGTGGCATCTTCGCTATTAAGGGCAGGTATGTCTTTGTTCAGCGCCGCAGCTAATGTCCAAAGCCAGGCACTCACCATCGCCGGGCCACGTAAAAATGGCAGCATTAAGGTGTTGAACAACAAGCCCCCACCCTCAAGAAACACACTCCAGCGGCTTTCGCTGTTGGACACCGAGTCTCTGTCTGCCTGATCTACCAAAGCCCTGGCGTTACCACTGTAGAGAAACTGCATCAACTTGCCGTTCTGCAGATACTGCAGCAACTCATCACTGGCGCCATCAGTGGAAAGGATGGCAGGCTGCGGCACTTCAAGCACTGAGGTGTCGCTCCCCTGGCCAAAACGCACGTAATGGGGTTCTTGAAAACCACCATTGTCATAAATTGGCCGGGCCACGTCAGACAACCAGACCAGCACGCTGTCTTGTAGCTCACCGGGCGCGGCAATCGCCTCTAACAGTGCCGCGCGAGTGCTGAACTCATAAAGCGAATGCGTGTAAAGCGGCCGATACAAGACGTGCGGGCCAACAGCCATATCGGCTGACTCAATCACGTACATGTTGTTGACCACATCAGGGCGTGCGCCAGATTTGCGCATCAACGCCAGAGGGCGGACGACCACGGGCTGATTATCGACCTGTCGGTGTGCTGCGTCCCTACGCATGAGTGCCACAACATAACGGCTGCCAAGTGAGGTAAAACCGTTTTCTTTTTTGAGGCTCAACTCCAATGCCTGTAAAGGCAATTGAACGCTAAGCTGCTCTGCAAACAGTTGTTCACGCTTGAGGGCGTCCGGGGTATTGCTCAGTAGCAGGGTCTGGAGGTTTTGAGGGTACGTTCTGCCGATATCCACCTGCTCGATCAGACCGTTACGCTGAGTGATGTAATCGGGAGTCAGCCATACAGGTAGCGTCAGCCCCAAGCGATGTTGCAGCGTTAGACTGCCCTGAGGTTTGCCCGACAGATTCTTCAACGCCAGATCAGTCAGGCTCATCACAACAGTTTCAGTGATGCCGGATGTACCGGGGAAGCCCGCTACTACCAGAAAACTCAACACAATGTCATCGGGATTTAGCGCTTCACGGGATGGATCGTCGGGCGCATCCAACTCAAATTGCGCCTGATCAAGTCGCATTTGTTGTTGCAAGGCATCAACAGCAAACGAGCGAATATCCGCAATATCGCTGAGAAATGTACGCCCTTGGCTGCTTTTTTTAGCACTGGCCAGCGCCAGGCTGTATTGGCGATACAACGCCTGGTCAGCAGCAGACGCCTGCAGTAGCCAATCGGGCAGATGAGTGCTGATAGCACTAAGGCTTTGATGTTTGGGCGCTGGGGCTCCCAACACATACTGCGCCGGGTTGGTGAGCTCCTGATAGATTGCCTGCAACACATCCTGTCCAACAGTAGCGGGCAATTTTAGTGCTCCGAGGCGCTCTAGCTGCAAGTTCAATATGAGCCCGGCCTGAGCATCAAAAATGTTGCCATCAAGCTCGTAGCGCTTAATGCGAACTTCGTTTGTTGAGTACCTGGCGCTCAGGCGCTGCCCTTCATACTCAATGACTGCATCCAGAGAGGAAAAATCCTTGACAGTACCATCAGGCCTGCACGATAGAACCCGTTCGGAGCGTACCAATAAGAGCGTCGTACTTAATTGAAGACTGACGGCATCGCCGCTATTAAGCGTGGACTCCAGGCAGTACACGTACGCGCAGTCCTCACCGTACCGGCTCACGCGCTCATCGCGTTCAGGGCACTGGATCACCTGATTAAGGGTTTCACGGGCAAGATTGCTCAAGTGGTCCTGCTCAAGCGCACTTATGCTCAGGGTGTCCTTGAGCACATTACTCAGCCAGCGCCAACGGCTCACGCCCGTATCAGCATTGGCAGCCCAATAATCACTGAGCGCATTTTGCAGGCCAATGGGTACGCTCCAAGACAACTCCTTGATCAGCGAATCGATAACCTGCATGTCCAGACTGCCTTGCGCAGGCTCAAGCCAGTTACCGGTTTCATCAGACAGAAAGCAATTTTTGCCGTGGCGTGGACGTAAATCGAGCGCCACACTATTCGCCAGATAATTGAGCACTAACGGCATGAGCAACGTCAGTTCCCAGCCGCCTCCTTCACGAGGCGTTGCTAATCGGACGTGGGCTAGATCAAAACTCAATGAAGGGTATTTTTCGGTAAGGGCAGCGGCAAACATTTGCCGAGTGATACTTTCCAGAGTCGGACGACTGGCAAACTGTGCATTCACAGCGTTCGCCAATGGCACCCAAACCGGGGGGGAAGATGAGACAGGCATGAAAACTCCTTTTGAAGTCGCAATGGGGTCATGTGACCAATTGCGCATTTATTCCAAAAAGGCTTCACGCCAGGTGTTATCTAAATATGTCGCATGTTCAAAACGCCATTGCTCCCTCCATGAGGGCTTCACGGAGGGATGCTGCTTTAAGGCCCACTGCAAGAGCAAAGCGCTCAAGATCACGGCGTTCGTCCTGTAAAGACGCGTTATCGTTCACGACCTCCGTGAGCACACTCGCTCCTGCAATGGCTTTAATTACGCTCGGCTAGCGCAGTAAATCATTAACCCGCGATTGCGTTTTGCAACTCAGGTACTGCTTCGAACAAGTCCGCTACCAAGCCGTAATCAGCCACTTGGAAGATCGGCGCTTCTTCGTCCTTGTTGATCGCAACGATCACTTTGGAGTCTTTCATGCCCGCCAAATGCTGGATCGCGCCCGAAATACCCACCGCGATGTACAGCTGTGGCGCAACGATTTTGCCGGTCTGACCGACCTGCATGTCGTTCGGCACAAAACCTGCGTCCACTGCTGCGCGCGAAGCACCAACAGCCGCGCCCAGCTTGTCAGCCAGTGCGTACAGGTGTTTGAAGTTGTCACCGTTCTGCATGCCACGACCGCCAGAAACGACGATTTTGGCAGCGGTCAGCTCTGGACGATCCGACTTGGCCAATTCTTCGCCAACAAACGACGACGTGCCTGCATCGTGAACGGCGGCAACCGCTTCAACCGCTGCCGAACCCCCTTGAGCTGCAACCGGGTCGAAACCGGTAGCACGAACGGTGATCACTTTAACCGGCGCAGTGGATTGCACGGTGGCAATGGCGTTACCGGCATAGATCGGACGCTTGAAAGTGTCAGCGCTTTCTACCGAAACGATCTCGGAGATCTGATCAACGTCCAACTGCGCAGCCACACGCGGCAGAATGTTTTTGCCGTTGGAGGTTGCAGCCGCCAGGATGTGGCTGTAGCCAGCACCCAGCTCAGCTACCAGCGGAGCAACGTTTTCAGGCAACTGATGCGCGTAAGCAGCATTGTCAGCCACGAGCACTTTAGAGACGCCGGCGATTTTTGCAGCGGCTTCAGCA